>NZ_JASCPP010000133.1:0-14387 GCF_029959745.1 Pseudomonas sp. PS01298
GGCAAGCCCGGCTCCCACAGTTGACCGGGTTTTCCTGTAGGAATGCGCTCGAATGTGGGAGCCGGGCTTGCCCGCGATGAGGCCCTCAACAACACCAAAAAAAAGGCCGCGATCCATAAGATCGCGGCCTTTTTGCATTTCACTGCAGCCGATCAGACTTCATCCAGCTCCGGCTCGTCCGCCTGCACATTCACCGTCGCCTTCACCACATCGTGACGACGGATGTACTTCCAGTCCGCCTCATCAATGTAGATCCCATTCGGCCCGCTGCCGCCTTCCAGGTCGATCGCTACTTGCGCAGACACTTGCGGTTTCACACTGGCGAGGATCGGCACAAAGCCCAATTGCAGACTGGTTTCGAGCAGCGCCGCCTGGTTCTTTTCATCGATATCCGCGGCCTCGTCGAGGTAGTACGGCAAGCGCACGCGCCCGGCCTGGTCACGGTCCATCAAGTGCAGCAACAAGTACATGTTGGTCAGCGCCTTGATGGTCATGGTGGTGCCGTTGGATGCCGCGCCGTCGATGTCGGTGTGGATCACCGGCTGGCCATGCACCTTGGTGATCTCGAACGCCAGTTCGAACAGGTCCTTGAGGCCCAGCTGGTTATGGTTGGCGGCCACCAGGCGGGCCAGGTACTCCTTGGCCTCTTCGTTCTTGTTGTCCTGCTCGGCGCTCTGGCTGAGGTCGAACACCGACAGGGTCTCGCCTTCTTCATACTGACCGGCACTGTGGATGATCTGGTCGATATGCTTGAGGGCTTCCTTGTTCGGCGCCAGCACGATGCGAAAGCTTTGCAGGTTGGACACCTGGCGCTTGTTGATCTCGCGGTTGAACAGCGCCAGCTGGTGTTCCAGGCTGTCGTAGTCACTGCGGATATTGCGCAAGGTCCGCGCGATGTCGGTCACCGCCGCACGGCGGGCCTTGCCCAGGGTCAGGGCTTCGTCGGTGCGGTGGGCATAGGCGTTGATCAGCAGTTGCAGGCGACGCTCGACGTCATCCTCGCTGTCGAACTTGGCCACGCCCTTGAGGCGCACCTGGGCGTACAGCGCTTCGATCTGGCCATCAGCGCGCAGCAGGCCTTGCCAGCTGTCCTGATAGTCATTGAGCAGCGGCAGCAGGTTGTCCATGGAGTCGTCGACCGGGTCCATGAACGGCGTGCCGAATGGCAAGTCCGCTGGCAACAGCTGGCGGCGGCGCAGTGCGTCGTCGAGGGTGCGTTGCTTGGCTTCCATATCACCGATCTGCCGGCCGACCAGTTGCAGCTTGGCCGACAGTTGCTGGACACGCTCGGTGAAGGCATCACTGGAGCGCTTGAGCTCATCCTGCGCGGCTTCCATCTGCGCCAGGCTTTCCAGTTTCTCGTCTTCTTCGGCGCTCAGGGTTTGCGCGCGGCGGAAGTCTTCCAGCGCCTTCTGCGCGTCCAGCACCTGCTGATACAGCGCCTCGGTCTGAGTCTTGCTCGCGGCGCGGTCAGAGGCTACGGCCTGCTGGGTCTTGAGTTGCTTGAGTTCTTTTTCCAGGCGCTCTTTCTGGTCGCGCAATGCCGCGCGATCCGCCAGGGCCTGCAAGGCCGGTGGCTCGATGTGCGAGATGTCGATGGACAGGCCCGGCACTTCGAAGCGCTCGCCCTTAAAGCCATCGAGGATCAGCTCCAGGGATTTGACCCACTGCCCGTCCTCGTCCAGCGTGATGCCATGCTCACCCAATGGCAGGCTGAACAACGAACTGTTGAACAGGCGCATCAGGCGCTCGACATCCTGCTGTGAGAATTCTTCGCGCAGTTTGGCGTAGCTGTTGTTGTCCGCATGATCGAGCTGCTGCTTGACCGACTTCAGGCGTTTTTCCAGGTCGCGCAAGCGCTCGTCGAGGTCTTCGGCGCTGAACTGCCGCGACTGCGCAAGGGCGCCCGCCAGTTCGTCGTGAGCATCCTTGGCCGCCAGCAGTTGCTGCTCGAGCACCTTCACGTCATCCACCAGGGCGAAGCGATGCTTGAGCACCGACAGCTCACCCAGCCAGCGCTGGATGCCGCTGATCTCGCGCTCCAGGCGCATCAGCTCCTGGGTGCCGCCACGCTGGTCGTTCTGCAGCGCATCCTGCTCGTTGCGGTAGTGTTCGGCCTGGATCGTCAGCTCTTCCTTGCGTGCACTGGCGTAGTCCGACCAGGTGCCCAGCAGCGAGTCCAGCAGCGGCGACAGCCGATGCAGCTTGCCGCGCAGGATGTCGCGCTGTTTCACGCCATTGGAGAGCGCCTCGACCAGCGGGCCGGCGGCCACCAGCGAGTGGTAGTCCTGTTCCATGCGTCGCACGTCGCGGAAGGCTTCTTCGCACGCTGCAATGTAGTCCACGCTGCCCGAACGCAAGCTGTGTTCGAATGCATCGAGAAATAGCTGCTTGAGCTTGGCCGCGGTGATTTCGCGCATGTGCAGCAGGTTGATAAACAGCGCGCGGAAGGTCTTCAGGCTCTGCTCGCTGGTGGAGCGCAGCGGGATCAAGGTCAGGTCCAGCGGGATCGACGTATGTCCGCCGACCAGCAAACGGCGCAGTTCATCCGGCTTGAGTTCGTAGGCTTTCAGGCCTTCGCGCTCAAGGTTGGTGAACAGCTCTTTCTGGCGCAGGCAGGTATCGTTCTTCTGGTAATGCGCCAGGTCGAGCTTGCCGGCATAGGCAAAGAACTGGTGACCGAAACCGCCACCCGGACCGCGCCCGACCACGCCGATCACGTGAGGGCCGTGGGGCAGCGACACTTCCACGAGGATGTAGCTGGTGTCGGTGGCGAAGTAAAAGCGCCGCGATTGTTCCAGGGTGTACTTGCCGAAACTCATGTCCGACATGCGCGCCAGGATCGGGAACTGCAGGGCGTTGATCGAGGCGGATTTACCCAGGTTGTTCGCGCCATACACCGACAGCGGCTCTTCCAGCGGGAACAGGCCCAAGCTGTAGCCGGCGGTGTTCAATAGGGCAAAGCGGCGGATGCCGTAGCGTTCCTTGCTCATGCATCGGTCTCCTGTTCTTCGGCAATGGCGCGGGCCAGGGCGTCTTCTTCGCTTTCGTCGGCAAAGTCGCTGAGGTCCAGCGGGTCATCGGTCTTCAGCAGTTTTTCATCGCTGTCTTCGTCGATGATCACCGGTGCCGGCAGCGGCAACACGCTGTGCACGCTGGCGGCGAGGTCGCGGTCCTGTTGCACCGACAGGCACACATCGAGGAAGCGGTGCATCGGCGGCAGGAAGCGATAGATACCGTTGTCTTCGCTGGCAAAACCCAGCTGGGTCATGCGGCGCATGATTTTTTCTTCGAGTTCTTCCTGGGTCTGCACTTCGGCCTGGATAAACAGGTCGCGGTACTTCTCCAGCAGCGATGGCAGCTCATCGCGGCCGAGGCTGCCACCGTCGAGCACGGCAATCGGGTCGCGGCCCTGGTCGGCCAGGTGCTCGACGATGATGAAGGTGAACAACGCCAGGCGCTGGGCAGTCTTGTTGACCTGTGCGCTGGCAATCGCCGAATCCGGCACGAAGTAGTAGAAACCACGGGTGTCACACACCAGCTCAAAGCCCAGGGCCTTGAACAGCGTGCGGTACTGGTCCTGGAAGTTCGACAGTTGCGCGTACAGTTCCGGGTCGCGGCGGCTGACGTGGTAACCCTTGAACAGCTCGCGGAAGATCGGCGCCAGCTGGGACAGTTCGGATAGATCAAGATGCATGCGAAGTCCTTACATTAGCGGTGCTCGCAGAGTTCTCGGCGGCGTCGGGCGTGGCCGGGAGCAGGGCGAATGAGCGCAGGCTGACCTGGTGCTCGTGCGTGTGGTAATCGCGGCGTTCCAGGCGTTCGCGCTTGAAGCGTTTTTCGCGGGACAGGCGTGAGAACCAGTACAGCAATTCGTCGGTGGCGCCGTCCGGTTCCTGCTCCAGCAGCCAGGTCATCAGGTCCGGCATCGGCAGCGCGTCTTCGCAGCGCTCGAGCATTTCCTTGACCGTACGTGGTGCACGCTGGGCGTCGCCCTTGTGGGATTTGTGCGCCTTGGGGAAACGCGCCGGTTTCGGCTCGAAATTCGCCAGGGCATACACATAGGCCTCGACCTGGCTGGCGCTGCCGAGGAAGGTGCTTTGCGGCCGGGTAAACATCGGCATCGCCGCCTGCGGCACGGCATCCAGGCCCTTGCGGCGGATGGCCGACAAGGCCAGCGCCGCGCCACGGGTCACGGCGTTGTGCCGGCGCGCTTCTTCGCGGAGCGGCAGCAGCAGCTCGCGGGCATGGCGCAAGGTCAGCTGGGCGCTGGTCTGCATTTCGAGGATGCGCGCGTGGGTGCGCAGCAGCATGTCGTCGTCCACCAGGTGGCCGAGGCGCTGCTGCTCGGTGAGCATGCGCAGCAGCACGTTCTCGACCTTGCGCACGCCTTGTTCGAAGGCGCCGTCGGCGTTCACCAGTTGGATCATCGGTTCGACGTATTCGTCCCAGGTCGCCAGTACTTCGGCGTAGCGCTGGCGCAACGGGATCTGCCGGTCGCTGGTCTTGGCGCGGTCGGCCACGGCGGCGAGGGCCTGTTCGTCGTTGGCGAGTTTTTTCAGCACGTCGCGCACGCGCATATCCAGCAGGCGCAGTTGGCGGGCCAGGTCATGGCCATCACGGATGTCGAAGGCGTCCTGGATGTAACCGGCCAGGCGCTCGAGGTGGCGCAGGTAGGCTTCGATTTCCAGGCACAGGCCAAGCCGGTGCTCCTTGCGAAGATAGGCGAGGAAGTCATGGATCTGGGCGTTGAGCTCGAAACGGTTCGGGCTCTTGGCGACAGGCACCAGGATATCCAGGCGAATCCACACGTCCAGCAGGCTGGTGATGTCCTGGGGCGTGCTGTCCAGTTGTTGGGCGGCCAGTTGCGCGCGCAGCTCGCCGAGGCTCAGGGTGCCTTGGTCGAAGTGTTCGCACAGTGGCTCGAGTAAGGCCCAGTGTTCGGCGAGGGCGCGCAGGACGCGCTTGGGTTCGATCATGGGAATGGCCGGCTGGTTGGCGATTAAAAGTCGCGATTGTACTGCATCGGACGCGGGATTTATCCACAGCCGGTCAGTGCGCAGTGGGCGATTGTTACCGAACAGCGGTAGAATCCCCGCTCTTAACTTATCCACAAGTGGCCGAGCTGTGCTTATCGAGTCCCGACGTCGCGCTTACTTGACCGCCATGCAGGTGGTCAATTGGCTGCCCCGCACCGAACTGCCGTTTGCCGCGCCGTCGCGGCCCGAGCTGCTGGAGGCGTTCGAGCCCTATGAGGCCTTGGAAGCGTCCGGCGAGGAGGCTGCCGCGCCGGTCGCGGTGGTCAAGCCCGCTCCCGAGGCGCGTCCGGCGGTCGAGCGGGCCAAGATCGAAGTGCCACGCCCGTCAACGGTGGCCAAGCCGGTGGTGGCCGAAGAAGCCGCGCCGGTGGTCAAGGCTGCGGTGGTGCCGCCGCCGCGTTTTGCCCTGCAATTGCTGCGCGCCGGGCGTTGCCTGCTGCTGGTGGAATTGCCCACCGGCGAGCGTTTCCAGACGCGCGATCCTGCCTACATGCTGCTCAAGGACATGCTGCGCGCCGCCGGCCTGCCCGACAGTCCGCAGATCGTCGGCGATCCGGTGCGCTGGCCGCTGTTGGTACGCGGCACCATGGACCAGGGCCCGGAAGCCGCGCGGGATTTTGTCCAGGGCTTTGTCTCGGCGCGCCTGGAGGATGAACCCTGCGTGTGCCTGTGGCTGATCGGCCTGCCCGCCGTACGATTTGCCGGCGAGGCGAATGCCGAGTCCTGGTACCGCGAGCTGCAGGTCGAAGGCCTGGGCTCGGTGTGGGCCCTGCCGGGCCTGGAATTATTAATGGAAGAGCCACAGCGTAAGGCTGATGTCTGGCAAGCCATGCGCCGGCTGATGGCGCGCTGGAAAACAACCGATGAGTGAGGCTTTATCCTTCCGCCCGATGACCGAGGCTGACCTCGACGCCGTGCTGAAAATCGAATACGCGGCGTTCAGCCATCCCTGGACCCGCGGGATCTTTCTCGACGGGCTGGGCAAGTACCAGATCTGGCTGATGTTCGAAGGCGAGCAGCAGGTGGGCCACGGCGTGGTGCAGATCATCCTCGATGAGGCGCATTTGCTGAACATCACCGTCAAGCCGGAAAACCAGGGGCGTGGCCTCGGCCTGGCGCTGCTGGAACACCTGATGTCCCGCGCCTATGCCGCCAATGCCCGCGAATGTTTCCTGGAAGTGCGCGACAGCAATACCGGCGCGTTTCGCCTGTATGAACGCTATGGCTTCAATGAAATCGGCCGTCGTCGGGACTATTACCCCGCCGTGGGTGGCCGTGAAGATGCGGTCGTGATGGCCTGCACCCTGGTCGATTGATGCAAGAGCCCGGCCTGCCGGCGATGGCGATCTCAACGACGCCCTCGACGGTAAGCCGGGCTCCTGCAGGTTGACGGGGTATCAGCGGTTGCCGTCTACCGGATCGATATCCGCCAGCTCAGCCTCATCCAGGCCATTGCCGCCGCCAATCTCGTCTTCATCGACGATGCTCAGGTCCCAATCCGCCTGCTCACCTTCGCCGGCTTCCTGGGCATCCCGCGCTCCGTCCTCATGGATCAGCGTTTCCGGGCTCATGTCATCGTCCGTCGACTCATGATCATCGGTTGAAGCCCCGGTCAACCCGGCCTCGCGCACCCGTTCGTCGGGCATCAGGTGCTCACGCTCACGGCGGGGGATTTCCTCGCCGATCTCCGCCGTCGGCTCTTCCTGGTCAAAGTCCAGCTCGCGCATCTCGCCCATGCGGTCTTCGTTGTCATCAATCGGTTCCGGCTGCGTAGCGCCGTAGGGACGTCGTGATTCAGTCATGGCCAATCCTCATGCTGTGGGGCTTATAGTGTGTGGAC
This sequence comes from Pseudomonas sp. PS01298, assembly GCF_029959745.1. NCBI lineage: Bacteria > Pseudomonadati > Pseudomonadota > Gammaproteobacteria > Pseudomonadales > Pseudomonadaceae > Pseudomonas > Pseudomonas sp. PS01298. Next base: position 6,880 of record NZ_JASCPP010000133.1, read on the forward strand.
AGGCGTCGTTCGCTAAAGATTCAAGCTAATTGGCAATCGGTATTCTTTCGCGGCGGCGTGACCCGGACGAGCGGTCGTCTGTCAAAGCTGCGCATCATTCCTGAGGCTTTCCCTGATGAACGAACTACAAGACCTGCTTGATAACAATGAACGCTGGGCGGATGCGATCAAACAGGAAGATCCCGAATTCTTCGCCAAGCTCGCCCGCCAGCAGACCCCGGAATACCTGTGGATCGGCTGCTCCGACGCCCGCGTACCGGCCAACGAGATCGTCGGCATGCTGCCGGGCGATCTGTTTGTGCACCGCAACGTGGCCAACGTGGTGCTGCACACAGACCTCAATTGCCTGTCGGTGATCCAGTACGCCGTTGACGTACTCAAGGTCAAACACATTCTCGTCACTGGCCACTATGGCTGCGGCGGCGTGCGCGCCTCGATGCAGGACCGCCAGTTCGGCCTGATCGATGGCTGGTTGCGCACCATTCGCGACCTCTACTACGAAAACCGTGACGTGCTGGCGCAGTTGCCCACCGAAGAGGAGCGCGTCGACCGTCTGTGCGAGCTCAACGTGATCCAGCAAGTCGCCAACGTCGGCCACACCAGCATTGTGCAAAATGCCTGGCACCGTGGGCAGAGCCTGTCGATCCATGGCTGCATCTATGGCATCAAGGACGGCCGCTGGAAGAGCCTGAACACCACCATCAGTGGTTTCGAGCAACTGCCGCCGCAGTATCGCCTGCGCCCCTTGGGCGAAGCCTAAGGCCGTTTGCGCTCGCGCCACTGCACCATGAACTGCTGGCCCTCGGCATTCAGGGGTTCGTCGCGACCGGTGATCCAGCCCCGGCAGTTCAGTTCGCCGCAATGGCACTTGAACTGCCGGAACAACGCATCTTCGGTACTGGCGTAATCCAGGGTCAACGGGGTGCCGGCGCCTATGGGCTGTACGGTCCAGAGTTCCAGATAGGTGGTGTCGAAAAACACATTCGGATTGCACGAGTGCCTGAGCAGGCCGCAGAACCAGCAGTCGAATAAATGGATGCGCGGCGACAGTTGCAACGTGTGCGGGCGCCGCTCGCTCACGGCGTAGCCGGAGACCTGGGCAATTCGCATGCGGCCGTCAAACGCGATGCGTGCCTTGACCCCGCTGCCGGTACTGTCGCTACCCTGCATGACCTGGAAATGCCGGTACGACGGATAGCCTTGCTCAACGAGCAGTGTCTTGAAGGGGTACAGGCAGTCATTTGCAGCCGTTTTAGCCTTATCCATGGCCTGAGTTTTCATGACTCTCCTTGGTGGGCTGCATGGACCTGCGGATGGTGGCTGACTACCAGTCTTGCAGCAGATGGGGGCGGCACAAGATTCGCCGAAGATCGATCCGCTGGCTACTGTCAAACCTGACAGTAGCCAGCGGATTTTTTTTGTGCGCTTTATAGGGCGGGGACGCTGATTTCCGGGGCGGGGGCGGCATTCTTCAGCTGCCTGAGCTGGGCTTTGATCGCGGGCGTGGCGCATTTGGCATTCGCCTTTTCCGGCGACAGGTTGCGCACCGAGGTATAGAACAGCTCGCACGTCTGCTCCTTACGCGTGACCTGCCACGTGTTCATGCAGGCCTTGAGCAGCACATTGGGATCACTCGCCGGTTTCTGGCCCATCCCGGCCTGCCAGCAGGCTGCGCTCAGGTCCTGGCCCATCACCGTCAGGCCGGCTTCATCGGCTTTCTGTTCATTGCCGTCATAGCTGGCGGGGTCCGCCGCATACCAGATGTAACTCGGGTGATTGGCGCCCAGTACCGAGACACTCCTGCCTGCGGCCGGGCTGATCTGCACAAGGCCCAGTACCGCCACGGACGGCCCGTATTGCTGCTTGATCCAGGCGCGCACCGGCGAACCGAACGCCACCATCGGTAACGAGCCGTTGGCCGGCAGGCTCAGCTCCCGGACCATGCGCGTCTGGTAGTCGGTGAAGTAGCCATAGACGTTTTCCAGGTCCTTGCCCGCCGTGGACGGGGCTGCAATGGGCGCGATATCGATGATGGTCTGGTAGGCCGGGGTTTCGCCGGCCGGCACGCCATTGTCGGTGAGCAACGTGGCCCAGCGGTCGGAGGTGGCCGACTCCAGGTAGTCCTGGGCCTGGGTCAGCGAGTAATCCGGAGGGAAATGCAGCAACTCGATGCTCTTGCGCTTTTCCAGGGCCATGCCCAGCGGCAGGAACAGGTACCAGTTGTAGGCCCACTTGCCGTCGCTGTTGAGCTTGCTGGCGCCCTGGTAGGCGAGGTCGGCGGTGTCGAGCAGCGCGGTGAGTGGCTTGCCATAGTCGTCGGGCACACCGCTGAAGGTGGCCGAGAGCTGGTCGTCATGGGTCTTCACGCTGACCTTGGCGCGACTGTAACCGTCACGCTGCAGGCTCTGGTTCAGGTAATGCTCCACGGTCTGCTCCAGCGTCCATGGCCGAAAGCAGATCACGTTGCAATTGTTGGGGAAGGCGAACAACTGGGTGACGCGTTGCGTGCTGCCCAGTGGTACCTCGATATCAGCCTGTACGACCGCACTCGCCAGCAGTGCGGCCAGGGTGCAGGACAGCCTGGTCGGTTTAAACATGCTTGATTCCTTGTCAGCGAAGGCCCGTCTGCGCGGGATGAAAGCCCACCCTCCAAACAGTAGCGGCTGACCAGGAAAACGCGTGCTAAATCGTCAGGCGTGTCGCTATTGGATAAGACACCTACACGTTGAACTGCAACGCATTGCTCAAGTCACCCATGGGTTTCTGGCCGCGGGCGATCATCGCGTCATCACGCTGCTTGAGACCGTCGAGCGTCTCCAACTGGAAAACCCGCGTAATCAGCCGCAGGATCGACGCGGTGTCGTAGACCGTATGGTCGACCGTGCCTTTGCGTGCAAAAGGCGAGACCACCAGTGCTGGAATCCGCGTGCCCGGGCCCCAGCGGTCGCCCTTGGGCGGCGCCACGTGGTCCCACCAGCCGCCGTTTTCATCGACCGTCACCACGACCACCATGTTTTTCCACTGTGGGCTTTCCTGCAGCACCTTCAACGCACGGGCGATATGCCGGTCGCCCGAGGCCACGTCGGCATAGCCGGCGTGCATATTCAGGTTGCCCTGGGGCTTGTAGAAACTCACGGCCGGCAGCTTGCCCGCCTGGGCGTCGGCGAAGAACTTGTTGGTGCTGGACTCATCGCCCAAGCCACCGTCACGCAGACGCTTGTCACGCTCTGCGCGGTGCTCGGGGCCTTGCTGCTTGAAGTAGTTGAACGGCTGGTGGTGGTACTGGAAATTGGGGATTTTCGGAATGCCGCCCGAATCCTTGAACTGCTCCAGCGTGGCCTGCCAGGCGCCGGCGTACCAGGCCCAGTCGATGTTCTTTTTCGACAGCTTGTCGCCGATGTGCTCGTGGGTTTGCGGCACCAGCACGTTGGGCAGGTCGGGTTTGGAATAGTCCGGGTTTTCCGGGTCGCGGATCCAGGTCGGCCAGTAGGGCGGAGCCAGGGTGTTCACGCCGTAGCCGTCCGGCGTCAGCGCACTGGGGCCGAACTGCGGCGGGCCGGTCATGGCGCTGGCCGGGGACTTGTCCAGCGGCTTGAGGCGCGGGTCGGTGGGATCCTCGCTTTGCAGCGTGGCAATCTGCGCCTTGGCCACCGATTGCGCGGCATTTGGATAAAACGGCGCAGTCGCGCTGATCAGGTATTGGTGGTTGAGGAACGAGCCGCCGAACGCGCCCTGGAAGAAGTTATCGCAGAGCACGAACTCCTTGGCCACGTCCCAGAGGCGCAGGGAATAGCGGCTCTGCGCGTAATGGCCCATCACCAGGCCGCCGGAATCGCCCCAGGCGACGAAACCGTCATTCTTGCCGCCGTTGATCTGCATCTGGTTCTGGTAGAACACGTGCCACAAGTCGCGGGTGACCAGGCTCAGGGGCAGGTCCTCGGCGTTCGGACCCTTGAGGGCGAACGGCGCGTTGGGCAGGTTTTCCTGGAACTGTACCTCGTTGGGATAAGTCACCCCGTCCACGCTTTGCGGGCCGACTTGCAGCACGCCGCCCCAAGCTGGGGGCAGGGTGGTCAGCAGGTTGCCATCGCGATCGCGCTGCTGGTATTGGGCGGCGGAAAGGGCCGACAGCGGCTTCTCCAGGCCGGGGAAATCCGCAAACAGGTTGTTGAAGCTGCGGTTCTCGGCGTAGATCACCACCACGGTTTTCACTTGGTCGCGCAACGCCTTATCCAACTCCTGCGGGGTCAGTGGCCGCGTCACCGGCTTGCCCGGGGCTTCGCCGGTATTGCCACAAGCACTCAAGGTCGCGCCGACCCCCAATACCGCCGCGCCCCCTAGGAAGCGCCGGCGGCTGGTGTCTACCGGCGGTTGGGCTGCGGAATCTGGGGCAGGGCGGTCTTCGTGCTCGTCACTCATTGCGGGGAGTCCTTGCTGGAGATTGTTGCAAGATATTTCGCAGGACGGTAGCAACGCAATGTGACGGAATTAAGGCAGCTGCAAGCTACAAGCTACAAGCTACAAGCTACAAGCTACCAGCGTGAGGCTTGCGGCTTGAGGCTTGAAGCTTGAAGCTTGAAGCTGTGACCTACGGCATGACGGGGGGGAGATATTTCAGTGTCGTCCCGAGCGCCCATAGCAGGAACAACACCAGCGGCGTGTGTACCAGCAGTTGCACGAACGAAAAGCCGATCAAGTCTCGCGCTTTCAGCCCCAATACCCCGAGCAGCGGCAGCATGTAGAACGGGTTGATCAGGTTCGGCAGCGCCTCGGCCGCGTTGTAGATCTGCACCGACCAGCCCAGGTGGTATTGCAAGTCATTGGCCACTTGCATCACGTAGGGCGCTTCGATGATCCACTTGCCGCCGCCCGACGGGATGAAGAAGCCCAGCACCGCCGAGTACACGCCCATCAGCAGGGCGTAGGTGTCATGGGAGGCGATGGAGGTGAAGAAAGTCGAGATATGGTGCGCCAGGGTCTGGCCGTCGCCGCCCTTGACCACCGTCATCAGGGCGGCGATCGAGCCGTACAGCGGGAATTGGATCAGCACCCCGGTGGTGGTCGGCACGGCGCGGGCCACTGCGTCGAGGAAGCTGCGCGGGCGCCAGTGCAGCAGGGCGCCGACCATGATGAACAGGAAGTTGTAGGTGTTCAGCCCCGAGATCGCGCTGATCGCCGGTTTGGTCGAGAATTCATGGAACAGCCAGCCGGCCGCCAGCAGCGCCAGCAGGATGGTCAGGAGTGGGCTGTGTTCGAGCCATTCGCCCGGGCGAGTGGGAGGCTGCGGCTTGGGCAGGTTGAAGGCCGGGTCGACGCCGCAGGCCTTGGCGTCACGCGCGCTGTTCGGGCCCGGGGCGGTGGCGTAGGCGATGATCAGCGAGACCACGATCAGCGCCAGCAGCAACACGCCGGATTGCCACAGGAAGATGGTCTCGGTGAACGGGATCATCCCGGTGATCGACAGGATCGACGGCGGCAAGCTGGCCGGGTTGGCCTGCAGTTGTGCGGCCGACGACGACAGCCCCAGCGCCCACACCGCGCCCAGGCCCAGATAGGCCGCCGCACCGGCTGCGCGGTAGTCCATGCGCAAGTCCGTACGACGCGCCAGTGCGCGCACCAGCAAACCGCCGAACACCAGGGACAGGCCCCAGTTGAGCAGCGACGCCACCATCGAAATCAACGCCACCCAGGCCACGGCGGAGCGGCCGTTCTTCGGGATGCGCGCCAGGCGGTCGATCAGCTTGACCGCCGGCGGCGAGCTGGCAACCACGTAGCCGCCGATCACCACGAAGGCCATCTGCATGGTGAACGGAATCAGGCTCCAGAACCCATCACCAAAGGCCTTGGCGGCCTCGGTCGGCGCGGCGCCCATGCCCAGGGTCGCTACGGCGACGATGATCACGGCGAGGGCGGCGAACACCCAGGAGTCGGGGAACCAGCGTTCGGCGAAATTGGAACAACGCAGGGCAAATCGGGCATAGCGGCTTTCTTCGATAGCATCGGCCACGAGTCTTTCCTCTTGTATTTATTATGGTGTTGGCAGTTTTACGGCATGTTCCGCTACGGCCATTCATATGGGAATGCAGTTATCTTCATCGATCCATGAGGAAAACAAATATATCTGCCGCGATTGCCATCATCCGGCCCAGCTCATAACCTGCACGCCATTTTGTTTGTCTGCCGAGCCATCACATGACTGCCACCTTTTCTCCACAGGCGCAGCGTTTTTCCCGCTCCGACTACAAAACCCTGGGCCTGGCCGCCCTCGGTGGCGCGCTGGAAATCTACGACTTCATCATCTTCGTATTCTTCGCGCTGACCCTGAGCCAGCTGTTTTTCCCGCCGGAAATGCCCGAGTGGCTGCGCCTGCTGCAAAGCTTCGGGATCTTCGTCACCGGCTACCTGGCACGCCCGCTGGGCGGCATCCTGATGGCGCACTTTGCCGACCACCTGGGGCGCAAGCGCGTGTTCAGCCTGAGCATCCTGATGATGGCCTTGCCCTGCCTGCTGATCGGGATCATGCCCACCTATGCGCAAATCGGTTATTTCGCGCCGCTGATCCTGCTGGTGCTGCGGGTGCTGCAAGGTGCCGCGGTCGGCGGTGAAGTACCCAGCGCCTGGACGTTCGTCGCCGAGCACGCGCCGCCGCACCATCGCGGCTACGCCTTGGGCTTCCTGCAGGCCGGCCTGACCTTTGGCTACCTGCTCGGCGCGCTGACCGCGACGCTGCTGGCGCAAGTCTTCACCCCGGTCGAAATCCTCGACTACGCCTGGCGTTTTCCCTTCCTGCTCGGCGGTGTGTTCGGCGTGATCGGCGTGTGGCTGCGCCGCTGGCTGAGTGAAACCCCGGTATTCCTCGAAATGCAGGCCCGTCGCCACGCGGCTGCCGAACTGCCGCTGCGCACGGTATTGCGCGACCATCGCGCCGTGCTGCTGCCGGCGATGGTCCTCACCTGCGTGCTCACCTCGGCGGTGGTCGTGCTGGTCGTCATCACCCCGACCATGATGCAGAAAACCTTTGGCATGAGCCCTAGCCACACCTTCGCCTTGAGCGCGCTGGGCATCGTCTTCCTGAACATCGGCTGCATCCTCGCCGGCCTGCTGGTGGACCGCATTGGCGCCTGGCGCGCGGTGCGGGTCTACAGCGTGTTGCTGCCGCTGGGGGTCGCGCTGCTCTACGCCAGCCTGATCAACGGGGGCGTGTGGCTCGGTGCGGCCTACGCCGTGGCGGGCTTGAGTTGCGGGGTGGTGGGCGCGGTGCCGTCGGTGATGGTCGGGCTGTTTCCGGCGCCGGTGCGGGTGTCGGGAATTTCCTTCACCTACAACATCGCCTATGCACTGTGGGCGAGCACTACGCCGCTGCTGCTGATTGCGCTGATGCCGACCAGCCCGTGGATTTGCGTGGGGTATTGCGTGGTGATGGGCGCGGTGGGGGTGGGAAGTGTGGCGCTGTTCGGGAAGCGCCACCCCCCAGGCTCATAAAAACAACTCCCAGCCCACGCCACCAG
>NZ_JASCPP010000134.1:0-14325 GCF_029959745.1 Pseudomonas sp. PS01298
CAGCGCTATGTATCGCGCTACAACATCACCAGGCCGCATAGCTACAACGACTATCGGTCACCAGTCGCCAGGGAGAAGCTGGTGGCGTGAAACCTTAATCGGTGTCCAAGATTACTTGACCAGTTCAGTACTGCCGCCTTCGCAGCCTCGCTAAAGCTCGACAGCTCCTACAGTTGGGCGGTGGGGTAGCTGAAGTCCAAGCCATACAGCGAAACCCGGTGCTTGCTCAAATCCAAGCCACATAGCGAAACCCGGTGCTTGCTCAAATCCCAGCCACACAGCACACCTCCTTGTGGGGCAAGGTGCTGCTCAAATCCCCTTCATATACTGCTGAATATCGCGAACCCCTGTGCTGGCTTGCTGCAGAAGATCCCACTCACACAGGCGCTATCCTGTGGGAGCCGTCGAGCTTTAGCGAGGCCGCGAAGGCGGTGGGTCAGGCACTGAAGGGTTGTCAGTGCCGCCGCCTTCGCAGCCTCGCTGGGGCTCGACAACTCCCACAGTTGGGCGGTGGGGTGGCTGGAATCCGAGCCCCTTAACGCGCCCGAGGAAACCGGTGATCAAAACACCCATGCCGGTCGACATCAATGATAGGTATATTGGCGATCAACGCATCATTACATACGCACAGCCTATGGATTGCCCATGATCAACTTCCGCCTGATTCGCCACCTCTGGCTGTTCCTCGCCGTTGCCGAAGAGCAGAACTTCGGCCGCGCTGCCAAGCGTCTCGGGATGTCGCAGCCGCCGTTGAGCGAGCAGATCCAGGTGCTGGAGCAGGCGCTCAAGGTCACCTTGTTCGAACGTTCGCGGCGTGGGGCGAAGTTGACGCCGGTGGGCGCGGCGATCCTGCCGGCGGTGCGCAAGTTTGCCGAGCAGCTGGAGCGCCTGGAGCTGGCGGTCGAAGAGGCGGTAGCGGGGCAGTCCGGCATGCTGACCATCGGCGCGATTTCCACGGCGATGTTCGATGTGTTGCCCGGCTTGATCGACCAACTCAAGCAACGCTACCCGCACCTCACCGTGTCGGTGCGCGAGATCGACAGCGTCGAGGCGGTGCCGGCCCTGGAAGCGGGTGACATCGACCTGGCCTTCGCCCGGCTGGACGGCGACCTCGGCCAGGCAATCCAGTCGCTGCCGCTGCGCGAGGATCGCCTGATGGTGGCCTTGCCCAGCAATCACCCCTTGGCGTCGCGCACGCGCATCAGCCTGTCGAGCCTGGCCAGCGAGCCGCTGGTGATGTTTTCGCGCAAGGTCAGCCCGGTGTACTTCGATAACCTCATCGCCACCTGCCGTGCCAGCGGTTTCTCGCCACGGGTCCTGCACGAAGTGCGCTCGGTGGCCTCGCAAATCGCCTTTGTAAGCTGCGGCCAGGGCATTGCGCTGGTGCCGGCAGCGCTGAAAAAACTGGCGCCGGACAACGTGGTTTTGCGCGCCCTGACGCAGAAACTCAACGTGGTGACCACCGCAGTCGCCTGGAACACCGAACGGCCCAACCCGCTGGTGAGCGAGCTGATCGAGCACTTCCAGACCCATACGATTGGCGTATGAATGCGTTCCGTTATCCGTCATTTACAGCCGGCAGGAAACCGCTGAAATTGCCGGGCTGTCTGTTCCAGGAAACCCCATCATGTCGTTCACTCACACCCACTTGCCGCTGACGGTAGACGGCGTATCGCTGGACATCGCCGCGATCCATCGCGCTGGCGACCGCGCGCCCATCATATTCCTGCACGGGTTTGGCTCGACCAAGGAAGACTACGCCGATATCGACCTGCACCCGGCGTTCGACGGGCACCCGTTCATTGCCTACGACGCCCCCGGCTGCGGTGAAAGCCAGTGCGCCGACCTGACAAAGATCAGCATCCCGTTCCTGCTCGACACCGCGTTGCAGGTGCTGGCGCATTTCCAGATCGAGCGCTTTCATTTGGTCGGCCACTCCATGGGCGGCCTGACGGCGCTGATGCTGGCGCACCGTTTTCCCGGGCGTGTGCTGAGCTTCACCGACATAGAGGGCAATATCGCCCCGGAAGACTGCTTCCTCAGCCGCCAGATCGTCGACTATCCGGCGGACGATCCCGAGGCGTTTTTCCGCGCCTTTATCGAGCGCACCCGCCAGGCCCCGGCGTATGCCAGCGCGCTGTACTCGGCCAGCCTGCGCCACAAGGTGCGGGCCGGCGCGGTGCGCGGAATTTTCCAGTCGATGGTGGAGCTGTCGGATAACGCCGCGCTGATGGACAAGTTCCTCGGCCTGCCGTGCCCGCGTCTGTTCATGTACGGCGAGCAGAACGCCGGGCTGTCCTACCTCGCGCATATCCAGGCACACGGTGTGCGCCTGGCACCGATTGCCGAGTGCGGGCACTTCCCGATGTATTCCAACCCGCGTGCCATGTGGCAACAGATCTCGGCGTTCATCAGGACTTGAAGCGGCCCACCAGCCCATTCAGCTCATCCGACAGGTTCGACAGCCGTCCCGAGTCGTCCTGCGCCGAGTTGGCCAGGCTTTCCACCAGCCGCGCCTCGTCGTAGATCTGCTGGATATGCCGGTTGATCTCTTCGGCTACGCTGTGTTGTTCCTCGGCGGCGGCCGAGATCTGCAGGTTCTGGTCACGGATCTCGTTGACCGACAGTTGGATGCCTTCAAAACTGTCGCGCGCGCTTTCGATGGACGACACACTCGCGCGTGACAGGTCCAGGCAACTGCCCATCTTTTGCGTGACTTCCTGGGTCTTGTTTTCCAGGGTGCCGAGCAGTTGCTCGATCTCGCCGGTGGAGTCGGAGGTGCGCTTGGCCAACGCGCGCACCTCGTCGGCAACCACGGCAAAACCACGGCCCTGGTCACCGGCGCGGGCGGCCTCGATGGCGGCATTCAGCGCCAGCAGGTTGGTCTGTTCGGCAATCGCGCGAATGGTGCCGAGGATCTGATTGATGCTGCGACTGCCGGCTTCCAGCTCGACCATCGCCTGCGACGATTCGGTCAGGCGGCGGCCCAGGCGGTTGACGTTGTCGGTGGTGACTTCGATCTGCTGCTTGCCCTCGGCGACACGGCGGTGGCCGTTCTCGGCAGACTCCGCCGCGCCGCTGCAGGAGCGCGCGACTTCGTTGGCGGTGGCGACCATTTCGTTGAACGCGGTGGAGACCAGTTCCACCGCTTCGCGCTGGCGCCCGGCGGCCTCGTTCATGTTGTGCGCCACTTCGCTGTTGACCTTCGAGGCGTTCTGCAAGTTGGCCGACGCCGCGCCGATATGCTGGATCAGTTGGCGAATGGCGGCGAGAAACTTATTGAACCAGCCGGCCAGTTCGGCGGTTTCATCCTTGCCCTGCACCTGCAGCTCATGACGCAGGTCGCCTTCGCCCTGGGCGATCGACTGCAGGCCGGTGCTGACCTGGCCGATGGGCTTGACGATAACCTTGGAGAACGCCGCGGCGATCAGCCCGAAGATCAACACCAGCACACCGACGATGACGGCGGTGAGGTAGGTCATGCGCATGGCTTCGGCCATGACTTCGCGATGTTCGATCAGGCCGATGTAGCGCCAGCCCAGGCCCGGGGAAGTCCAGACGTTAGCCATATAGCGCACGCCGTCGATCTCGACCTCGGTGGAACCCTGGGGCGTCGCGGCCAGTTGCGCATAAGCGGCGCCGAGGTCCTTGAGTGGCTTGAAGCTGTGGGCGGCGTCGCGCGGGTCGACCAGCACCACGCCGTCTTCGATCAGCATCACGTAGCCGCTTTCGCCGAGCTTGATGCTCTTGACCAACTCGGTGAGGTTCTTCAGCGACACGCTGACCACGAACACGCCCTTGGCCTTGCCGCTGTTATCCAGCAAGGCGCGCGCAGTGCCGACCAGGGCCACGTCGTCCTTGTCGTAATAGTACGCAGGGGTGCGCACGGTCTTGCCGGGGCTGGCCATCGCCGCCTTGTACCAGGGGCGCGTGCGCGGATCGTACTTGGCCAGCTGCGGGTCATCCGGCCATTTCACGTAGGTACCGTCTTCCAGGCCGATGGACAGGATGGCCGCCGCCGGGTGCGTGGCACCGAAGCGCGCGAAGCGCTCGATCATCGCTTGGGCCTCGGCCGGCATAGGCTGGCTGGCGGCATCGGCAGGTTGATAGTTCTTCAGGGTGTTCACGGAAGTGTATACAGGATCCGTGGCCATTTGATCGACGTTTTGCAGCGTGCCATCAAAGAACTGCCGGATGTTGCCATCGATCTGGCGGATTTCCCGCGTGCTGCCGTCGATGAACTGATCGACGGCCTGGGTCCGCGTGTTCATCACCGAAATCACGGCGACCAGGCTTACCGGGATAAATGCGACCGAGACGAACGCGAGTACAAGCTTATTTTTTATTTTCATCGAGACGACCATCAGCGTGGAGGGCGGCCAAATCGACGCCGTCCAGCCTAGAGTGGCGGCGATTTGCTATGCCTGCTGTTTCGGCCTGGGTCGGATAAATCTTTAGGGTTTTTTGTACACAATAAAAAGTGCTTATTGTTCTGTATCCAATCAGTACACATCACGCAGATAACGCTTCTGCTCGCTCAACGCGCGCCAGTACTCCACCGCGCTTTCCGCGCCAAGCCCGCCGTGGGTTTGCGCGATCTGACGGAGTGCCTGGTCGACATCCTTGGCCATATGGCTGGCGTCACCGCAGATATACAGCTGCGCGCCTTCCTGCAACCAGCGCCACAGCTCCGCACCGTGTTCGCGCAGGCGGTCCTGCACGTAGACCTTCTGCGCCTGGTCGCGGGAAAACGCCAGGCTCAGGTGGGTCAGCAGGCCATCGTGCTGCAGGCCTTGCAGTTCCTCCTGGTAGTAAAAATCGCTGGCCGCATGTTGTTCACCAAAAAACAGCCAGTTGCGGCCCTGATGCCCCTGTGCCCGGCGTTCCTGCAAAAACGCGCGGAACGGCGCCACGCCGGTGCCGGGGCCGATCATGATCATCGGCACATTACCGTCGCTGGGTGTCCGAAAGTGCCGCGACGGCTGCACGAACACCGGCACCTCGGCGTCGCCGGCGCGGTCGGCGAGGAAGGTCGACGACACGCCTTTGCGCCGGCCATAACGCACCGCGGCCACCGTGAGATGGACTTCGCGCGGGTAAGCCTTGGCGCTGGAGGCGATTGAATACAGGCGCGGTTGCAGGCGCTTGAGGGTGCCGAGCAGCTCCTGCGCTGTGCATTCAATCGGATAGTGGTGCAGCACGTCCGCCAGCTGTCGGCCCCACAGCCAGTCCTTCAGCTCGGCTTTGCGCTCGGGCTCGAGCAACTGCTTGAGGCCCGGATTGGCGCTGCGCTCGGCGATAAACGCAAGCGTGTCGCTGCTGGGACGGGCAATTTCGAAGTGCTGGGTCAGCGCCTGTTGCAGGGCCACTTCGCCGAAGGTGTCGACATTCACGCAGGTGCTGGCGGGCAGGCGAGTCAGGTCGAGCAGTTCGCTGACCAGTTCCGGACAGTTGCGCGGCATCACCCCTAACGCATCGCCGGCTTCATAGCTCAGCCCGGAGTCGGCCAGGTCGAGGGCGAACTGGCGGGTTTCCTTGTGAGCGCTGTGCGGGTTCAAGTGCCGGTTGAGCAGCAGGCGTGACCCGAACAGCTTGGTTTTGCCGGCGGGTGTGGCGGGCGCTGCAGGTTTTGCCGGGTTGAGGGTTTGCTGCAATTGCGCCAGCCAGGCGTCGGCACGGCTTTCGAATTCGGTGTCACAGTCGACGCGTTCCAGCAGGCGGGTGGCGCCCAGTTCCTGCAGGCGCTGGTCGAGCTGTTTGCCGTGCTTGCAGAACTGGTCGTAATTGGGATCGCCCAGCGCCAGCACCGCATAGCGCAGGGATTCAAGGCGAGTGTCGGCGCTGCTGAGGCTGTGCCAGAAACTTTCGCCGTTGTCCGGTGGGTCGCCGTCGCCGAAGGTGCTGCTGATGAGGGCCAGGGTGTGGGTACTGGCGAGTCTGCTGGCGGGGAAGTCAGCCATGGCGCTGAGCACCACCTCTATGCCGGCGTCGCGCAGGCGTTGGGCAAAGCGCTCGGCCAGGGTTTCGGCGTTGCCGGTTTGCGAGGCCCACAGCAGGGTGACGGCCGGGCCGGGCAGGGCGCTGGCTTCGCCCGCTTGCGCACGACTGAACAGCCCACCCAGCAGGCCGTCGAGCCACAACCGAGTGTCTTTGGCCAAGGGGGCCTGCGCCGGCATCACCGGTACGCCGGTTTCGTGGCCGCTGCTGGCGCGCAGGCCACTGAGAAAGCCCGCAAGGTAGGTGCGTTCACTGTCGCTGAGTGCCGGCGCCGGCACGTTGCGCAGGCCCGCGAGATCGGCGAAGGCGTCGAGGCGTGACATGGTGAGGTCCTCTGCTGAAGGGGGGATAACGCGGGTTACGGGTTTGGGCGCGTCGAGGAACTGATGGTCGATCAGCTCGATCCGCGTCAGGGCTACGGCGCAGAACTTGAATTCCGGCTGCAGCGAAATCGGGTCGACGGCGTCGTTGGTCACTGCATTGATCGCCAGGTGTTCGCCAAACACATCGTTCCAGTGAAACGGCGCAAAACAGTTGCCCGCCCGCACGCGGTCGGTGACCACCGCAGGCAGCACGGCATGCCCGCGTGATGAGCGTATTTCGACTCGGTCCTGGTCCTTGATGCCCAGTTGCGCGGCGTCTTCGGGGTGCAGTTCCACGAACGGCCCGGGGTTGAGTTTGTTCAGCGTGGCAACCTTGCCGGTCTTGGTCAGGGTGTGCCACTGGTGCTGCAGGCGGCCGGTGTTGAGCACAAAGGGAAACGCCGCATCGGGCATCTCCGCCGGCGGCATGTGCGGACGGGCGAGGAACTGGCCCTTGCCGGTTTCGGTGGCGAACTTGAGTGTGTCGCCATGCCGGTAGCGGATCGGGTTGCGGTCGGCGCCATCGGCGGATGCGCAGGGCCATTGCAAGGGCGTTTCGCGCAGGCGTGCATGGCTGGCGCCGCGCATGTCATAGCCAGTCTTGGGGTTCCAGGCGCGCTTGATTTCCTCGAATACGTCGGCGGCGCAGGTGTAGGTGAAGGCCTCGGCAAAGCCCATCGCGCAGGCGACCCGGGCGATGATCTGCCAGTCGGGCAAGGCCTCGCCGGGGGCGTCGACGGCTTTCTGCATCAGGGTCAGGTTGCGCTCGGAGTTGATCATCACGCCTTCGGCTTCGGCCCAGAGTGCGCCGGGCAACAGGATGTCGGCATAGCGGTTGGTCTCGGTGTCGAGGAAGGCGTCCTGGGTGATCACCAGTTCGGCGGCCTGCAAACCTTCAATGACCTTGCGTCGATTCGGCGCGCTGGCCACCGGGTTGGTGCAGATGATCCAGCAGGCCTTGATCTGCCCGGCGGCCATCTGCTCGAACATCGCCACGGTGCCGCCGCCGACCTGGCGCGGCAGGCTGCCTGCGGGCAGTTGCCAGAGGTCTTCGATAAAGGCGCGGTCGGCCTCGACCAGCACCGAGCGCTGCCCCGGCAGGCCCGGGCCCATGTAGCCCATTTCGCGCCCGCCCATGGCGTTGGGCTGGCCGGTGAGGGAAAACGGCCCGCTGCCGGGGCGGCAGATCGCGCCGGTGGCCAGGTGCAGGTTGCACAGCGCGTTGGTGTTCCAAGTGCCGTGGGTGCTCTGGTTGAGGCCCATGGTCCAGCAGCTCATCCAATCGCCGGCCTGGCCGATCCAGGCGGCGGCTTGGCGGATGTCGGCTTCAGCCAGCCCGGTCAGTTGCGCAACCCGCGCCGGCGGGTAGTCCTCGAGGAAACCGGGCATGGCGTCCCAGCCTTCGGTGAAGGCCGCGATAAAGGCCGGGTCCGTGTGGCCGTTTTTCACCAGCAGGTGCAACAGGCCGTTGAGCAGGGCGAGGTCGGTGCCGGGGGCGATCTGCAGGAACAGGTTGGCCTTGTCCGCCGTGGCACTGCGTCGGGGGTCGACCACGATGAGTTTCGCCCCGGCCTTGACCCGGTCCATCATGCGCAGGAACAGGATCGGGTGACAGTCGGCCATATTCGCGCCGATCACGAAGAACAGGTCGGCGCGGTCGAAATCTGCATAGGATCCCGGAGGCCCATCGGCGCCCAGGGACAGCTTGTAGCCACTGCCGGCGCTGGCCATGCACAGGCGCGAGTTGGACTCGATGTGCTGGGTGCGCACAAACCCCTTGGCGAGTTTGTTGACCAGGTATTGGGCTTCCAGGGACATTTGCCCGGACACGTAGAACGCCAGCGCGTCGGGCCCGTGGGTGTCGAGGATGTGGCGCAAACGGCTGGCTGTGTCGCTGATGGCCGTGTCGATGCCGATGCGCACCGGGTCGTGATCGCGCGCCTGACGCACGTAGGCGTTTTCCATGCGGCCGGACTCGGCAATGGTTTGCCCGCAGGTGGTGCCCTTGGTGCACAGGCGGCCGAAGTTGGTGGGGTGGGCCTTGTCGCCGATCACCTTGACCACCTTGTTGTGCTCGACCTGCATGACGATGCCGCAGCCCACACCACAATAAGGGCACACGCTGCGCACGCTTTGAATTGCCATCCGTACCCCTCGACTGCTTTGTGCCCGGCATAAAAAAAGCGCCCTGCAACCCTCCGTTGGAAACGGGGATTGCACGGCGCCTTTGTCGTGATTGGGCAGTCAGCGTTGACTGCTGTATGTGGGGTTCCTAGCAAGTCACGCGCCAGGTTTGAGCGCAGGCGGGCTCACGTGTCGTGACGAGGGCGCTGGCTCCCGCCGGGCTGCGCAGCGGCGCCAAAATCCTCGGTGCGCTACCCACGCCAACGGGAGCCAGCTCCCTCGCCACACAAGCGCTCCAGTGCGCAGTTATGAAGCAGGGCGCACCAGTTGGAGGCGGGATTCGGCGTATTGGAGGGGCAGAGGAGGCGCCGGGTGTGGCTGTTACGGGCACCTGGGCGGGTTGGCACGCCGCCTGCAAGTTCATCCTCAACCCATCTCGGTCAACGACGATCGACACCAGGGGCAATCGCGGCAGAGCCGGCGCAGTCGCCGATCCGATCCCGCAGAAGAACAGGCAAAGACGCCTGGAACCGCAAGGTTTCAGGCGTTTTTTTTTGCTTTTAAAACCGTGATGAACGTTGCCGGGTGCTTGGAATGAATAAACAGATGAAAACCCTGATCGTCGTCGGCAATGGCATGGTCGGCCACCACTGTGTGGAGCAACTGATCGAGCGCGGCGTGCTGGCGCATTATCGGTTGCACGTGTTCAGCGAAGAGCCGAAGCGTGCCTATGACCGCGTACACCTTTCCGAATACTTCACCGGCCGTGATGCCGAGTCGTTGGCGCTGTCCGAGGCGTCGCTGTACCAGACGCCGGGCGTTACCCTGCACCTCGGCGTGCCGGTGCTGGAAATCGACCGCGCCCGTTGCGAGGTCATCACCGCCAATGGTTGCGTGGCGTACGACAAGTTGGTGCTCGCTACCGGTTCCTACCCGTTTGTGCCGCCGATTGAAGGCGCCGAAGGCGATTCGCGGCTGGTCTACCGTACCCTTGAAGACCTCGACGCCATTCGCGCGGCGGCAGCCAATGCACGGCGCGGCGTGGTGGTCGGCGGCGGCCTGTTGGGCCTGGAAGCCGCCAACGCCTTGAAGAGCCTGGGCCTGGAAGCCCATGTGGTGGAGTTCGCGCCGCGCCTGATGCCGGTGCAGCTGGATGATTTTGGCGGCCTGGCGCTCAAGGCCCAGATCGAGCGCCTTGGCGTCGGCGTGCATTTGTCGCGCGCCACTCAATCGATCAGTGCGGGCGAGCAGTACCGCTACCGCATGAACTTCGCCGGTGAGGCGTATCTGGAGACCGACCTGATCGTGTTCTCCGCCGGTATCCGCGCCCAGGACGCCTTGGCTCGCCAGGCCGGGCTGGAGATCGGCCCGCGCGGCGGGGTGGTGATCAACGACGAATGCCTGAGCTGCGACCCAAACATCTACGCGATTGGCGAGTGCGCGTCCTGGAACGGCAGCCTGTTCGGCCTGGTCGCGCCGGGCTACCAGATGGCCCGCGGCGTGGCTGCATTGTTGAGCGGGGAGGCCGCCGAGCCTTTTGTGGGCGCCGATATGTCGACCAAGCTCAAATTGCTTGGCGTCGACGTCGGCTCCATCGGCGATGCGCATGCCCACACGCCCGGCGCGCGCAGCTACCAGTTTATCGACGAGGCGAGCGCCAGCTACCGTCGCCTGGTGGTGGATGCGAGCGGCAAGCACGTTATCGGCGCGGTGCTGGTCGGCGACAACAGCTACTACGACACCCTGCTGCAATACCTGCAGAACCGCATCGCGTTGCCGGCGGAACCGGCGAGCCTGATCCTGCCGTCGTCCAGCGGCGCACCGACACTCGGCCCTGGCGCGTTGCCGGAATCGGCCACGGTGTGTTCGTGCCACAACGTCACCAAAGGCGCGATCTGCTCGGCCATCGACGGCGGCTGCAGCGACCTCGGGGTGCTCAAGTCCCAGACCAAGGCGTGCACCGGTTGTGGCGGCTGCGCCGGGTTGCTCAAGCAGGTGTTCGAGCATGAGCTGATCGCGCGTGGCGTCAGTGTCGATAAAAGCCTGTGCGAACACTTTGCCCACACCCGGCAGGCGTTGTATGCACTGGTGCGGGTGGAGAGGCTGAGCACCTTCGAGGAACTGCTGGCCAAGCATGGGCGTGGCCACACCGGCTGCGATGTGTGCAAGCCGGCGGTGGGTTCGATCCTCGCCTCCTGCTGGAACCAGCCGATCATGGACCCGTCCCTGGTGCCGCTGCAGGACACCAACGACACGTTCATGGCCAACATGCAGAAGAACGGCACCTACTCGGTGGTCCCGCGTATTCCGGGCGGTGAGATCACCGCCGACAAGCTGATCGTGATCGGCGAGGTCGCGAAGAAATACGACCTCTACACCAAGATCACCGGCGGCCAGCGCATCGACCTGTTCGGCGCGCAACTGCATGAGCTGCCGGACATCTGGGCCGAGCTGATCGCCGCCGGCTTTGAAACCGGGCATGCGTATGGCAAGTCCACGCGTACGGTGAAGTCCTGCGTGGGCAGCACCTGGTGCCGCTACGGCGTGCAGGACAGCGTGAAAATGGCGCTGCTCATCGAAGACCGCTACAAGGGCCTGCGCTCGCCGCACAAGCTCAAATTCGCGGTGTCGGGCTGCACCCGCGAGTGCGCCGAAGCGCAGAGCAAGGACGTCGGCGTGATCGCCACCGAGAAGGGCTGGAACCTGTATATCGCCGGCAACGGGGGCATGCGCCCACGCCATGCGGAACTGTTCGCCACCGACCTCGATGACGCCACGCTGATCCAGTACATCGACCGCTTCCTGATGTTCTACATCCGCACCGCCGACAAGCTGCAACGCACCTCGGTGTGGCGCGAAAGCCTGGAGGGCGGATTGGAGTTCCTCAAGGACGTGATCGTGCACGACAGCCTGGGCCTCGGCGCGGAACTTGAAGCGCAGATGCAACGGGTGGTCGACCGCTATGAATGCGAGTGGGCCAACGCCCTCAAGGACCCGGAGAAACTCAAGCGCTTCCGCACGTTCGTCAACGACAAGCGCGCCGACCCGGACATTCACTTTGTGCAGGAACGCGGCCAGCGCCGGCCGATCATGGCCGCCGAACTCAACCTGATTGCCGTCACCGAGGAGATTGCCTGATGAGCCAGCCCAACAGCCAGCGACACCTGGCCAGCTGGAAACGCGTGTGTACCGAACAAGACCTGGTGAGCAATTCCGGCGTAGTGGTATGGGTCGACGGCGTGCAGGTGGCGCTGTTCTACCTGCCGCAGGCGCCGGACCAGACGCTGTACGCCATCGACAACCATGACCCGCAGTCCGGCGCGAACGTCATCGGCCGGGGCCTGGTCGGCAGCATCAAGGGCCAGCTGGTGGTGGCTGCGCCGATCTACAAGCAGCATTATCGGCTGCAGGACGGCCAATGCCTTGAGGCGCCGGAGCAGCGATTGCGGGTATGGCCGGTGCGGTTGAACGGCGGGGTGGTGGAGTTGGGGGTGGATTGATAGGGCGCAGGGCGGTTGTGCTTATGTGGCTGGCGGGTTTGTTGTGGTGAGTGGGCTTCCTGTGGTGAGCGGGTCTGTTGTGGCTAGCTCACCACAACAACCCAGCCTGGCTCAGCAGAGCGCAGTGCATGGCTTCATTTCATCCCCTTCGTCGCCCGCACTGAATCGTCCTTGATGTCCTCGGCAAACTTGCGCATCAGCCGCACGAGGTTGTCGAAATCACCCTCGTCCCAGGTCGAGAAGATCGACTGGCCGATCCTCTCCCGCGCCGCATCGACACGGTCCGTCATGGCCTTGCCCTTGTCGGTAATCACCGACTCACGCACGCGGCGGTCCGCGGCACTTTCCTGACGCAGGATCAGGCCGAGGCTTTCCAGTTTCGCCACCTGCCGGCTTACGGTGGTGTAGTCGCGGCCGACACGATCGGCCAGTTCGACCACGCCAATCGGGCCCAGCCGCTCCACCAGCACCAGCAGCGGAAACAGCGCGCGATCCAGGGAAATCCCGGCTTCGCGCACCATCGCCTCGTCGCGTTGCGGGCGATTCATCACGCCGACGATTTCCACCAGCGATCCATGCAGGTCGCGCAGTTGGGCGGATATATGTGCGCTTTGCACATTTTTAATTGACACTGTGCTTCTCCCTCTTAATATGTGCGTATTGCACATATAGGTGGCCCGTATGAACGAGCGATGCGCTGTCGATGTACTGATTTGCGGTGCCGGTTCTGCCGGCTTGACCCTCGCGATCGACTTGGCGAGACGGGGCATCACCTTACGTCTGATCGAGAAGAGCCCACAGCCGTTCCATGGCTCGCGCGGCAAGGGCATCCAGCCAAGGTCACAGGAAGTCTTCGAAGACCTGGGGGTTCTCGATCGCCTGGTGGCAATGGGGGGAGTCTATCCGACTGAACGGCGCTACCGCGACGATGGCAGCTTCAGTGACGGCAATTCTATCGCGCAGCATCCTGCGACACCGGCCGAGCCCTATCAACAGCCGCTGATGGTGCCGCAATTTCTGACTGAGCAAGTGCTGCGCGAACGTCTGTTGGAGCTGGGGCATCGGCCTGAATTCGGCTGTGAACTGCTGGACTTTGTTCAAGACGACGACGGCGTCACGGCGCAGGTGATGGGGCCGACGGGCGCCGACACCGTTCGCGCGCGCTGGCTGGTGGGCGCCGATGGCGGTCGCAGTTTTGTGCGGCATGCGCTGCAGATTGGCTTTCCTGGCAAGACGCTGGGCGTACGCGCGCTGGTGGCGGACGTGGTGCTCACCGGGCTGTCGCGTGAGCATTGGCACCGTTTTGGCGAGGGCGATGTGCAGCGACAAGTCGCGATATGCCCGTTGGCCGGCACCGATCTGTTCCAGATCCAGGGCCCGATTCCTTTGGAGGTTGATGTCGACATGAGTGCAGAAGGGCTGACGGCGCTCATCGCCCAGCGCACCGGGCGTGAGGATATTGAGGTGCATTGCGTGTCCTGGGCATCGGCCTACAGCATGAATGCGCGCTTGGCCGACCACTACCGCGTCGGCCGTGTGTTGCTGGTGGGCGACGCCGCCCATATCCATCCACCCACCGGCGGCCAGGGCCTCAATACCAGCGTGCAGGACGCCTACAACCTCGGCTGGAAACTCGCCGCGGTGGCCCACGGCGCGTCCGATGATCTGCTCGACAGCTACGAGGCAGAGCGCCGTCCCGTCGCCGCGTCCGTACTCGGCCTGGCCACCCAGCTGCTGGGCGCGATGGCCAACGGCGACTTGCGCCGGGGCAGGGAAGTGCACCAGCTGGATATCGGCTACCCGCAGTCCTCGCTGGCCCTGGCGCAGCCGACACGTACCGCCAGCCTGCGCGCCGGAGACCGGGCACCGGATGCACCGATCCGGGGGGCGGCAGGCCAATCGTTGCGACTGTTCAACCTCTTCCAGGGCACGCATTGGACATTGCTCGGGTACGGGGTAAAACGCGGCTCGGTGGCCGCGCGGCCGGGGCTGCATATCCATCGGTTCGGCCTGCAAGGCGACATGATCGACGCGCAGGGACACTTTCAGCGCGCTTATGAACTGGCGCTCGGTGACTGGGTGCTGGTGCGCCCTGACGGGTATATCGCCGCGATTGTTTCATCCGCGCAGGTTGACGTTCTTGAGGGTTACCTTCAGCGGGTCTTGCTCTAGACAGCGCCACCGCCATCGCAGCCTCGCTGGCGCTACACGGATTGTCGTGGGCATTGAACGAGAACGAGCAAACGCCCCGATCCCCTCCTGTGGGAGCCGTCGAGCCCTGGCGAGGCCGCGAAGGCGGCGGCATTGCCAATGAATTTAGTGCCTGACCCACCGCTTTCGCG
>NZ_JASCPP010000135.1:0-14256 GCF_029959745.1 Pseudomonas sp. PS01298
CGCGAAGGCGGTGGACCAGTCAGCCTCTCCAGCGACTGACGCACCGCTTTCGCGAGCAAGCCCGCTCCCACAGTTTTGATCGTTGTTCGGGCTTGGGAGTCGCGGTGCTGCACTGGCATTTGAGTTGCAGGTACAACCCGGTTCCAACCTTGAAATACATTGCAAAATGTGGGAGCTGGCTTGCCTGCGAAGACGGTGGGTCAGCCACTACCTTCAGCACCTGACACACCCCCTTCGCAAGCAACCCCGCTCCCACATTGTCGATCATTCTCAGGACTTGAGGCCCGAAGTCTACTTGAGACTAGCCTCGACCTTCTGTGCCACATCCTCGGGCAGCCATGCCTTCCACACTTCCGGGTGTTCCTTGAGGAACACCTGCGCAACTTCTCGAGGCGCGGTGTGATTTTCGCTCATGGTTGCCAGGGCTTTGTTCAGCGGGTCAATCGGGAACTCGACCTTCTCGAAAAAGCTGGCAATCTGCGGATGTTCCTTCTGGAATGGCGTGGACACGCCGATACTCAATTTGGAAGCCAGCGAGCGAGTCGGTTTGGGATCAGGGTTGTCCGCATCCGTCAGCGTCTTCCACGCCTCGGCGTCAAACGGTGGCTCTTCCAACTGGATCAGCTTGTAGCGCCCCATCAACGGCGTCGGTGACCAGTAGTAGAACAGCACCGGTTTGCCACGACGAATAGACGAGGCAATCTCGGCATCCAGCGCTGCGCCGGAGCCGCTGCGGAAGTTCACGTAGCTGTCATCCAGGCCGTAGGCCTTGAGTTTCTGCTTGTTGACCACTTCCGAGGTCCAGCCGATGGGGCTGTTGAGAAAGCGTCCCTTGCCCGGGGATTCCGGGTCCTTGAACACGTCCTTGTATTGCGCCAGGTCCTTCACGCTCTTGAGGCCCGGCGCCAGCGGCTTGATACCCTTGGCCGGGTCGCCCTTGACCACGTATTCCGGCACCCACCAGCCTTCGGTGGCTCCTTTGACCGTATCTCCCAGGCCCACCACTTTGCCTTCGGCCTCGGCCTTGACCCACACCGGGCTGCGGCCGGCCCACTCTTCGCCGATGACCTGGATATCATTCTTGGCCAGCGCGGTTTCCAGGGTGATGGTCGTGCCAGGCAAGGTGTCGGTAGGCAAGTCGTAGCCCTTTTCGACAATTACCCGCAGTACTTCGGTAATCAGGCTGCCGCTTTCCCAGTTCAGGTCGGCGAAATGTATCGGCGCCTCGGCTGCGGATACCGGCAACGCCGCCACGGACAGGCCGAGGGTCGTCAGGGATGCAGCCAACAACGTTTTCAATCCTTTCATGCCTTCGCACCTCGCGATAATGCAGCAACCAGCGGGCGGCTTTGCTGACTATGCGCGAAGCCTCTGAATAGTTAAGTCAACTCAACTGTAGTAGAGGTTCCGGGAGACATCGGATGTTCGTGGTATAGGCGGATTACTCACTGGCCTTGAAGGTCACCAGTTCACCCTTGCGCCACTTGGCGGCCTTGCCGGTCACGGCCTTCAGGGTTTTGGTCAAGCCTTCCTGCAGTTGCTCATTCGCGGCAAACACCAGCATCACGCTGTGGCCTTCCTTGAAGACGATGCCCTGGCCGTCGGCCGAAGACACAAAGGCATAGTCGCCCAGGCCATACACCGTCAACTTGATGTCGCGAAACTTCAACTCAAACTTGCCGCCTTCACGACTGGGCAATACTGCCGCGCGGAAATGATCACCCACTTTGAGTTCCAGGCGGGGTTTGTCATCCACCACCATCGCCGCTTCGGTATCGATTTCGGCGATGTAGATGCCTTCCGGCGTCTGTTCAGTGATGTAGACAAAACGGGATTGAAACTGCTTGACCAACTTTGCGCGCAAATCACCCAGCACAAATAACGCGTGCATATCCAGATTACTGACTGCCAAGGAAACGCCCCCACATCGAAAAGAGCGCTGTCCGCCAGAGCGGGCAGCACAAAAAAACGGCCATCACGGCGCGTGCATACAACACATTCACATTGAAAAAACTGAAGAAGATCCCGCTGTCGCGCCATAAGACTAGTACAGACGTACGCGATGGACCTTGTGCAAGGTCATCAGGCACCACAGGAGATCACAGGTTCCACGGCCCGAGAATACGGACCGACCAACTTCAGAAGATAACCCAGTTAAAAATGCAGTTTTCCGACACCCAACACAAAAATACATACCTGGCATGGAACCGCGCGCCAGCTGCCGACGACAATACTAAAACAGCTGCACCGATCAAAACTACTCAAAACGCTGCAGATGGGTCAACCGAATTGATCGAAAGGAACAGTCCATGCAACGACCAACCTACGACACTCTGTCCTCGAACACTCGTTCATCATGCCAGGACGAGGCGCAATACTACCGCTTGCGCGGCTACGACGGGTACTCGGATTCAGTTCTTTACCAAGTGGTACCGGCCGGCCGCAACTTCTTTCATATCCGAGAAGTGCTAAGCGGTCGAATCAGAGGCTTTCGCAGTAACCATATCAAGGCGTGCGAACTGGCCAAAGAGCTCGAGGCCGTCCTGCATCAGCCGCACGGAGGCATCGTTTCGTCACCTTGATGACTTTACTGCGCCGCCGACCCGCAACAACTGCCATACTGGCCCGTCCACTGAACTTTGTCCCTCCGGGCCAGGTTTCACCAGTGCAGTTATCTCCAAGGGAAGGCTATACGTGACGGAATTTGATATCGGCGAATTTTTCATCCATGGCGATGCACGAGAGGTAGACGGTGAGTTTCAAGCGGTGATCGTGATGCGGGCCAAGCCACCGCTGACCACTGTCACCACCCACCAGGTGGAAAAAGACCGCTGGTTCAAAACCGTGGATGCCGCCGCCATTGCTGCCAAGGACGCCGCCAAGGCGCTCAAGAGCGCAGTCGATGCCGGTGCGCTCAACTCCTGAGCAACAAATTCGAACTCCGCCGCGCCACGAACCTCCCATGCATAACGACCACCCTGCATGGAGAACGATATGGACGCGCCAATCCCAACACTTGAAACCCTGTTTGATCAACTGGGCCTGGACTCATCCCCAGAAGCCATCGATACGTTCATTGCCAGCAACCCGTTGCCCGAGGACGTGAAACTGATCGATGCTCCCTTCTGGACGCCCCAGCAAGCGGCATTCCTCAAGGAAGAGCTGCGCGATGACGCCGAATGGGCGATCGCGGTGGATGAGCTGAATCAACGCCTGCATCAACCTCACTAAGGCAGATCAATGCAGGCTGTCGGACTGCTCCAGGCGCAACAGCGCCTGCCAGGCCGCCCTGCATTCCTCGGCTTCATCACGGCTGGCGAACGCCGTGCCGCGCTGCTCACCGTTGAGCAATACCACCCAGCAGGCTTTCTGACCCAGTGCCCGCAGGGTCGGCGGTACGCCACTGCCAATCATCACGGCGACATCGACTTTGGTTTGCATGGAGTTTCTCCGCAACATTAGTTAGCTGGCTAACAATGTTGGCCATGCTACGGTTTTCTTCCAGTAGGAAAAAGCTATCCCCGGAATAGCTCCCTTGCATAAACCGCAATAATCCTCAACGCCCGCCCTTCACGCCCTCGGGTTTATAGCCCAGGCGCAGGCCGCCCCAATGCCGGCCCTTGACCATGATCGGCACCGACAGGTCATGCATCAGCTCACCGGTATCGCGGGTGTAAG
This sequence comes from Pseudomonas sp. PS01298, assembly GCF_029959745.1. Lineage (NCBI taxonomy): Bacteria > Pseudomonadati > Pseudomonadota > Gammaproteobacteria > Pseudomonadales > Pseudomonadaceae > Pseudomonas > Pseudomonas sp. PS01298. The sequence continues at coordinate 3,679 of NZ_JASCPP010000135.1, forward strand.
TCTGCAGCAAGACTGCCTGCTGATGGCTGCCGCAGCGAATCCCGGTGCGGTCCTCGAATTTCCGCTTGGTGCGATTCTGCACCGCATCCACTTGGACATCGCCGGTCAGCGCCTGGGAAAACGCCTTGTTGTGCGTCGGCACATAGCCTTGCGGCGTGCACGCAATGGCGAATACCAGGCCTTCATGACGTGGCAGCAACGCCTCCTGGATTGCCGGCAACACTTGGTCGGTGTAGCCATCGAAACGGCTGTGGTACTTGCTTGGCTGGGTGTTGGGAATCAGCGTGTAGCTGCGGTCGAACAGGTCATCCAGGCTAATACGGTTCTGCTGCACATCAGCCTCGAATTGCGCGGCAATCCGGCTGGCGCCTTCGCGCGCCAGGTCGTAGATGCGCTGGTGATAGTCATCCAGCCCGACTTCCGCCAACCGTTCGCTGATGGTTTCGGCCTGGCCTTCCATCTGCACGGCGGCCTCGGCCAGTTGACGGGTTTGCTGGTCGCTCACGGCCAGGTCGCTGCGCATCTGTTCCACGGCATGGAACAGGCTGTCGAGCTGGGTGCGGTTGGTGTCGGTGCCCTGGGCGATTTCATTGACCTGGCCTTCGACACTGGCGGCCAGGCTGGCAATGGTGTGCAAGTGCTCGCCAGCATGCTCCACCTGCTCGACGCCGGTGTGCAAATCCGCCGACAGCTGGCGAATCTGTTCTACCACCTGGGCCGTGCGTTGCTGGATATCGGCCACCATCACCCCGACCTCATCAGTCGCCGTCGCCGTGCGACCGGCGAGCCCGCGCACTTCATCGGCCACCACCGCGAACCCGCGCCCGTGTTCACCGGCCCGTGCGGCTTCGATGGCCGCGTTGAGCGCCAGCAGGTTGGTCTGGCTGGCGATGGACTGAATCACCAGGGTCACCCGCTGGATTTCCTCGCTGCGCTGGCTCAAGGCTTCGATCAGCTCGCGGCTGGCATTCGCGCGCTGGCTGAGCTGGTGCATGCGGGTGATCGACTCGGCCAATACTTCCCGGCCTTCAGTGCTGCGTTGATGGGCCTGGCTGGCCGCCCCGAGGGCTTCGCGGCTGAGTTGCGAAGTGAGCTTTTCGGTGCCGATCATCACTTCGGCACTGCTGACAATCTGCTTGGCCGCGCCCAGTTGCGACTGCAGGCGCGCCGCCAGTTGCTTGACCGAATAAGCCACGCCGGCTGCGGAGAGTGCGTTATGGCTGGTGGTGTAGGACAGGTCGCGCGTCAGCTCGCCCATTGCATCGATGGCGTCGGCCGTTGCCACCTGGGGTGTACGTTTTTTCAGGCTCGGCAGCCAGATCACCAGCAGCGCCAATGCCAGGCAGAGGTAGATCGGCAGGCTGGCGAACGTCAGGCCCAGCAGTACCAGCACCAGGGCGGCGCTCTGCAAAAGTGGCGTCAGCCAGCCGGGCAACCCGCGCACCACCGTGTGGGGTGGCACTGCTGCGCCCATCAGAGATCCGTCTCCAGCCATCTTCGTTACCCCACTGCTTGTCGTTATTGTCGCTGCATTAAACGCCACTATCGGGCCATTATCCATGGGCCTTTAGTGGGGTGGCTTGCAGCAGATCAATAGACGGGGCGTAACGGGTCTTTCTCCGGGGAACCGCGCAGGCGATCCCCCGCTTCAACGCATCAGGCTTGGCGCTGGTGCTTGTCGATCTGCTCGTGGCGCTCTTGCGCTTCGATGCAGTACTTGGTGGTCGGGCTGATCAGCAGGCGCTTGAGGCCGATAGGCTCGCCGCTGTCATCACACCAGCCGAAGGAATCTTCCTTGATGCGTTCCAGGGCACGCTCAAGCTGCGGCAGCATGCGCTGGTCGCGGTCAATGGCGTTTACCAGCCAGGTACGCTCTTCTTCTACAGAAGCGGCGTCAGCCGGGTCGGCCGGGGTGTCCAGGCTTTCAATGGCGATACGGTTCTGTTCAATGCGCTCGTGGTGTTCCACTTTCATGTCTTGCAGCAGCTGCTCGAAAAAAGCGTGCTGTTCGGCATTCATGTAGTCATCCGCCGGCATGGCCAGCAACTTTTCCTTTGTCATTGATTTCTCTATAAAAAATACGTGCATTAAGGCGAATAAGGGAGCGTTCCGGAAGGCCTGTGCAGGTCTCGGAAAGGCGCCGTCCATTTCAAGCGCCACCCGGCACTCAATTTACGAGGGGCGGCAGTCTAAGGCCGACTTGAGGGCTCAGCAACTGAAATGACAGGCATTTTTTCCGATATAACCCCAAAAGGCACCAGGACGGGCTTGGCGAATGGTTATCGGAGTGCGTTTATAGCAGGAAATTTCATAAAGCAGCTATAAGCCGCAAGCTGCAAGCGACAAGCTGTAAGGCTCATTCAATTGGCAGCGTGCGACTTATCGCTGGTAAGCGCCGTTCAGCGTTTGAGTTTGCGCTTGTTGCGGTACTGGTCGATCACCACCGCGACCACGATGATCAGGCCCTTGATGATGTCCTGGATGTACGCGTCCACCCCGACAAAGGTAAACCCGCTGGCCATCACCCCGAGGATCAGCGCGCCGATCACGGTGCCGGTGATGCGCCCTACCCCGCCCGCCAGGCTGGTGCCGCCGATCACCGCGGCGGCGATCGCATCCAGCTCATAGGACATGCCCATGCCGGCCTGGCCGGTGGCGGCGCGCGCCGAGGCGACCACGCCAGCCAGGCCTGCGAGCAACCCGGCAATGCTGTAGACGATGATCAGGTGGCGCTTGACGTTGATCCCCGAGGTGCGCGCCGCCTGCATGTTGCCGCCGATGGCGTAGGTGTACTTGCCGTACTTGGTGTAGCGCAGGGCGATATGGAAAATCACCGCCACCACCAGGAAGATAATCACCGGCATCGCCCCGTGACCAATGGCCGTGTACGAATCCGAGAGCATGCTCACCGGCTGGCCTTCGGTGTAGTAACGCGCCAGACCACGGGCCGAGACCATCATGCCGAGGGTGGCAATAAAGGGCGGGATACCGGTGACGGCAATGATACTGCCGTTGATCGCACCCGCCAGCAGCCCCACGCCCAGGCCCATTGCCACCGGAATCCACACCGGCAAATCGGTCAGCGAAGGGAACACCGCGCGGGAAAAGTCGGAAGTCTGCGCCAAACTGGCGGCAATCATCGCCGACAGCGCCAGCACCGAGCCCGAGGACAAGTCGATCCCCGTGGTGATGATCACCTGGGTCACGCCAATCGCGAGCAGACCGATGATCGATACCTGCAGGATCATCAGCACCAGGCGCTGGGAGTTCATCAGGAAGCTTTGGTCACGCACGATCCAGCCGAACAGTTCAAACACCAGGCCGATACCAATCAGCACCAGGAAGATGCTCAGTTCGGTCGGCAGCCGCCGACGATGCTTGGTCGGGACCGTCGCAGGCTTGTTATCTGTTATCGCGTTCATCACCCATCACCTTCTTATTCTGTGGCACGGGCCAACCGCAGGCCCGCGCTGGCTATGCTTCAGTGGACCGCCGTCATACCGGAGGCCAGCTGCATGACTTTTTCCTGGGTCGCCTCGGCGCGGTCCAGGGTGCCCATCAGTTCACCTTCGTGCATCACCATCACCCGGTCGCTCATGCCCAGCACTTCAGGCAGCTCGGAGGAAATCATGATCACCGCCATGCCTTCGCTGGCGAGGAAAGAGATCAAGCGATAAATCTCGGCCTTGGCACCGACGTCGATGCCGCGGGTCGGCTCGTCGAGGATCAACAGCCGTGGTTTGGTCATCAGCCAGCGCGCCAGCAAGGCTTTCTGCTGGTTGCCGCCCGACAGCGTGTCGATGCACTGCTCCAGGGACGGCGTCTTCACCCGCAGCTTCTTGCACATGTCTTCGCACAGCGCACGCAGGGCTTTCTGTTGGATAAAACCGTTGCCCGAATAATGTGGCAGCACGGCCATTTCCATGTTCTCCAGCACCGACAGGCACGGGAACAGGCCACTGAGCTTGCGGTCCTCGGTCAACAGCGCGAAGCCTTTTTCGATGGCCATATGCGGGTCGCTGATGCGCACCGGCTTGCCGTCGAGTTCAATCTGCCCGCCGTCGCTTGGGGTGATGCCGAAAATGGTTTCCGCCACATTGGTGCGGCCCGAGCCCATCAGCCCGGCGATGCCGAGAATCTCGCCGGCATGCAAGTCGAAGGACACGTCCTTGAACACGCCATCCAGGCGCAGGTCGCGCACCGACAGCAGCAGCTCGCCGATGGGCGTCTCGCGCACCGGGAACAGTTGGCTCAGCTCGCGCCCCACCATCATCGAGATCAGGCTGTCGCTGTTCATGCTGTCGGCGCGTTGCAGGCCGATGTACTGGCCGTCGCGGAACACCGCGACTTCATCGGCGATGGCGAACACTTCATTCATTTTATGCGTGATGTAGACGATGCCTTTGCCCTGCGACTTGAGGTCGGCAATGATCGAAAACAGGTGGGCCACTTCCTTCTCGGTAATGGCTGAAGTCGGTTCATCCATGATCAGGATGTCGGAGTCATAGGACACGGCCTTGGCAATCTCGACCATCTGCCGTTCGGCGATGCTCAGGTTGCCCACCTGTTCCTCAGGGTCCAGGTTGATGCGCAGACGCGCCAGCAACTCGGCGGTGCAGCGGTGCATTTCGCGGTGGTTGACCAAGTGCAGGCTGTTGAGCTGCTCGCGGCCGATCCAGATGTTTTCGGCGATGCTCATGTGCGGCATCAGGTTGAGTTCCTGGTGGATCATCGCGATCCCCGCCTTCTGCGCCGCCAGCGGTGTTTCAAACACGATCGGCTTGCCACGCAGGCGGATTTCCCCGGCGTCGGGCTGGTAGATGCCGGCGATGATCTTCATCAACGTCGACTTGCCCGCACCGTTCTCGCCCATCAGCGCCAGCACCGAACCTGGGCGGACGCGCAATTGCACATCGGCCAGGGCCACGACGCCGGGAAAGCCTTTGCTGATATTGAGGATTTCCAGCAGGTAGGGTTCTTCCGGCAGCAGGGGCTGGAGACCGGGCGGCTGCACGACAGTGGCTTGAGCAAGCATAGGGAGGTACTCCATCTGCAGGGCGGCCAACGCCGCCCTGCCGGCTTATTGTTGTTATGTCAGGGCTACTTGAAGTCTTTGACGTTGTCCGGGGTGATCAGCTGGAACGGGATCACCACGTTCTGCTCGATCGGCTCGTTCCTGGCCATCTTGCGCGCCGTCTCCACCGACTTATCCGCCTGGCCCTTGGCATCCTGGAAGGCCGACACGGTCATGTCACCCTTGGTGATCGCATTCAAACCGTCCGGCGTGCCGTCGACACCGGCGATCAACACGCCCTTCTTACCCGCCGACTTCAAGGCCATGGCTGCGCCGATCGCCATCTCATCGTTGTTCGACAGCACCGCCTGGAAGTCGCGGCCCTGGGTCAGCCAGTCGTTGACCAGGGTCATGCCCTTGTCACGCAGCCAGATCCCGGTCTGCTCCTGTTCGACCTTGATGCCCGGGTACTTGGTCAGGACCTCCTTCACGCCCTTGGTACGGTTGGTGGTGGAGTTGTTCGCCAGGTCACCCAGCAGGATCACAATGTTGCCCTTGCCGCCGAGTTTTTCCGCGATGTACTGCATCTGCAGCTTGCCGGCCTCGACGTCGTCGGAGGTCACTGCCGCGACACCTGGGGCCAACGTTGGGCTGTCAGGGCGGCGATTGACGAACACCAGCGGGATTTTCGCCGCCGTGGCGGCCTTGATGATGTTGCCGGTCGAGGCGGTGTCGACCGGGTTGACGATGATCGCGTCGACTTTCTGGCTGATAAAGTTCTCGACCTGGCTCAGTTGCTTGACCACGTCGGCACGGGCGTCTTCGAATTGCAGCTGCACGCCGTCACCCTTGGGGTAGGACTTGGCTTGCTTGTCCATGTCCTCGCGCAGGTACGTCAGGAAGGTGTCATCGAACGCCGACATGCTCACGCCCACCTTGATATCGGCAGCGCTGGCGAAACCACTGGCAAGCAGCATGGACAAGGCCAGCGCGGTATAACGGATCGGGGTCTTCATGAACGGTCTGTCTCCACTTTCTTGTTGGTTTTTTGGACGTTGCGTTTATCAGAGCGAGGATGACGGCAATCGAACGATCGGTGCACCCGGAATGCAGCAGACCAGCGCGCCTTTGTTCTCGACGCACAGCACATTGAGGAAGGAGAAGTAAAACGGCCGGGCGCGGGGCAGGCCGCGTGACGTGTGGGCAGGGCGTAAAACTCGCAGTACAGCGTTGAAGATTTTCATCTGACGGTACCTGGTTGTTTTTGATCTTGTTTTTGTCGAGTCGTCCGAAGCGGGTTCGAGACGTACTTTATGCAACCTGGAAAAGACTTTATTGGAAAATAATTTCCATATCAACCTGTTTTAGAATTTTATTCTATTTTTGTTGAAACCACCTGCTGGCGCTCGGCGCTCAGGCGTGCAGCGTCCAATATACGGGTGGTTTCCAGCGCGTCATAGGCATCCACCGGCAATGGCCCCTGCCCTTGCACGGCGGCTTGCAACTGGCGATAAAACTGCGTCCAGCAGCCCTTCTCCGAGGGCACGCGCTCGCGCTCCTCACCCTGCTCGAACCAGCCCCAGCGCCGATGCTCCTCGGCGCCCCAGTGCTCGCCTTCGGTCTTCGGCGATTTGCCCGCCATCAGCGCTTCTTCCTGGCCGTCCAGGCCTTCGACGGTGTAGCAGCCCAACGTCCCGCTGACGCGAAAGCGCGGGGCCTGGCTGTTTTGCAGGGCGTTGCCCCACAGGTGGGAAACCACGCCATTGGCATGGGTCAGGGACACGAAGAAACCGTGGTCGAGACTGGGATATTCCGGGCTGAACTGCAATTGCGCGAAGACCCGATCCACCGGGCCGAACAACTGCAATGCCTGGTCCACCAGATGGCTGCCGAGGTCACGTAGCCAGCCGCCCCCGCTGGCGTTGCCGACTGCCTGCGGGCTGTAGCGTTCGACGCGGGATTCGAAGCGGGTGATCGCGCCCAGGGCGCCGGCGTCGATCAGCTTGCGCAGGGTCAGGTAGTCCGAGTCCCAACGCCGGTTCTGATAGACGCTGAGCAGCACGTCCTGGCGCTCGGCGGCGGTGATCAGCGCCTGGGCCTGCTCGGCATTGCTGGCAAAGGGTTTGTCGCTGACCACCGCGACACCGTGTTCGATGGCTTCGAGCACCAGCGCTGGGCGGCCTTTGAGGGTGGTGGAAATCACCAGCGCGTCGACACCGGCTTCGACGATCTGGCCGATGCTGTCGAAGGCCTTCACACCTGGAAGGTCAGTGCTCAATTGCTGGCGGCGCTCGGGTGAGCGCGTCACCACGCCGACAAAGGTGGCGCCTGGCAGCGTGGCAATCAGCGGCGCATGAAAGAAGCGCCCTCCATGGCCGTAGCCGACTAGTCCGATTCGCATGATCAACTCCTTGATTGAAGTGCAAACCCAATCAACTGTGGGAGGGGGCTTGCCCCCTCCCACATTGACCGAGTGTTAGCCGTAGAACGCAGGGCGATCCGGCAGGCTGACCTTGACGATCTGCTCACTGCCCTGGGCCTCGATACACGCATCAGCCGCCACGGCGGCGGCAAAACCATCCCACGCCGACGGGCCGCCGACGTGTCCCGCCCGCACGCTGTCGATAAAGGCCTGCAACTCGACGTCATACGCGCCGATAAACCGGTCCTTCCAATCCATCAGAATCGCATTCGACAGCTTGGCACCGCTGCGCAGCTGTACCTGGGACGGCTCCGGCAATTTGGCGATACCGGTCTCCCCCACCACTTCGCACTGGATGTCGTAGCCGTACTGGCAGTTGACGAACACTTCGACGTCGATGCGCGTGCCCTTGACCGTCTCCAGCAACACGATCTGCGGGTCGCGCAGGTGGGCCAGGGCCTTGCTGGTCTTGCGTGGGAACACCACTTGGACCGACACGTAGTCGTCGTTGAGCAACCAGCGCAACACATCCAGCTCATGGATCAAGGTGTCGGTAATCGCCATGTCGGTCTTGTAGTTCTCGCCCACCGTCGGGTTGCGGTGCGCGCAATGCAGCATCAACGGCTCACCGATCTGGCCGCTGTCGATCACGGCTTTAAGGGCGCGGTAGCCTTCGTCATACGGGCGCATGAAGCCGACTTGCACCAGGCGTTTGCCGTAGGCGACTTCGGCATCGACGATCTTGCGGCAGCCTTCGGCAGTCACCGCCAGCGGTTTTTCGCAGAACACCGGCTTGCCGGCGGCGATGGCGGCGAGCACAAACGCTTCGTGGCTCGGGCCCCAGGAGGTCACCAGCACCGCCTCGACCTGCGGCGAGTTGATCAACGCAAGGCCGTCCGGATACACCTCGGCGGTAAGCTTCAGGTCCGCGACCACCTTGGCGGCCTGCTCCAGGTTGATGTCGGTCACCGCCACCACCTGGCTATTGAGCAGGGTCTGGCTGCAACGGCGAATATGGTCGCGGCCAATGGCGCCGGTACCGATCACTCCAAGCTTCAAAGACATGCAAACACTCCTCTTGTTATTAGTACTGCCGGGCCTTCGCCAGGTGTTCATTGAGTTTTTTCGCCGCCGCGTTCGTGCGTTCGCTGGTCGACACCTGCGCCACGCCGACGCGCCACCACGACAGGTAGCCGTGGACCATGGTCTTGGGCAGGACCTTGATATCGATCAGTGTCGACACGCTCTGCGTGCGGGCATCGGCCAGGGCCGCTTCCAGTTGTTCGACGCTGCTGACCTTGTAGGTCTTGCAGCCATAGGCCGCCGCGCTCATGGCGAAATCCACCGGCACCAGGCCGCCATCGAGCTTGCCGCTCTCGGGGTTGCGGTAGCGGAATTCGGTGCCGAAGCTGTCCATGCCATTGCCGATCTGCAGGTTGTTGATGCACCCGAACGCCATGTTGTCGAGCAGCACCACATTGATCTTGCGCCGTTCCTGAATCGAGGTGGCCAACTCCGAGTGCAGCATCATGTAGGAGCCATCGCCGACCAGCGCATACACCTCTTTGCTCGGCTCGGCCAGTTTCACCCCCAGGGCTGCGTTGATCTCGTAGCCCATGCACGAGTAGCCGTATTCGACGTGATAGGTGTTCACACCCTTGCTGCGCCAGGCGCGCTGCAGGTCACCGGGCAGGCTGCCGGCGGCGGCGACGATGATCGCATCGTCGGCCAGGTGCTGGTTGAGCACGCCGAGCACGCGGCTCTGGGTCAGGCATGAGCCGGTCAGCTCGATAAACTCGCGCAGCACGGCGCGGTCCAGGTGGTCATCCACTTCGGGCACGAAGTCGTCGCCCTGGTATTCGACCTGGTGCACACGATCGACTTCGGCGTCCAGCTGGGCCTTGGCGTCGCGCACCTGCTCGCCCCAGCCGGAACGGTAATCACCGAGGGCCTGGGCCAGGGCTTCGAGGCCGACCTTGGCGTCGGCCAGCACTTGCACGCCGTCGAGTTTCACCGCGTCGCAAGGGCTGATATTGAGGTTGAGAAACTTCACGTCGGCATGCTTGAACAGCGACTTCGACGAAGTGGTGAAGTCGGTGTAACGGGTGCCGATGCCGATGATCAGGTCCGCCTCGGGCGCCAGCAGGTTGGCGGCCAGGCAGCCGGTTTCACCGATGCCGCCGACGTTCAGCGGATGGCTGGAGACCACCGCGCTCTTGCCGGCCTGGGTTTCGGCGAAGGGAATGTCAAAGCGTTCGGCAAACGCCTGCAGCGCGGCATTCGCGCCGGAATACTTGACCCCGCCCCCGCAGATGATCAGCGGTTTGCGTTTGCCCCGGAAAGCCGCCAGCGCATCGCCGATCATCGCCGTGGTCGCCGAACGGCGGTCGATACGGTGCACGCGTTTGTGCAGGAAATAATCCGGATAATCCCAGGCTTCAGCCTGCACATCCTGCGGCAAGGCCAGGGTGACCGCGCCGGTTTCCGCCGGGTCGGTGAGCACGCGCATGGCATGGATCGCCGCGGTCATCAGCTGCTCTGGGCGGTTGATGCGGTCCCAGTATTTGCTCACCGAACGGAAGGCATCGTTGGTGCTGATGCTCAGGTCGTGGAATTGCTCGATCTGTTGCAGCACCGGGTCGGGCTGGCGGCTGGCGTAGACATCGCCGGGCAACAGCAGCAGCGGGATGCGGTTGGCCGTGGCGGTCGCGGCGGCGGTCAGCATGTTTGCCGCGCCCGGCCCGACGGACGCGGTGCACGCGTAGATCTTGCGACGCAGGTGCTGCTTGGCGAACCCGATGGCGGCGTGGGCCATACCTTGCTCGTTGCGGCCCTGGTGCACCACCAGGTCACCGCTGTCCTGCTCCAGCGCCTGGCCGAGGCCCAGCACATTGCCGTGGCCGAAAATCGTGAACACGCCGGCCACGAACTTGCTCTGTACGCCATCGACTTCGATGTATTGATTATCCAGAAACTTCACCAGGGCCTGGGCCATGGTCAATCGTGTTGTACTCATGTTCGCACCTTGTGTGAATGCAAATCTGTCGATCAACAGTGATCCAATGTGGGAGCGGGCTTGCTCGTGAATGCGGTGTGCCAGATACACAATCCTTGACTGATACACCGCGTTCGCGAGCAAGCC
>NZ_JASCPP010000136.1:0-14082 GCF_029959745.1 Pseudomonas sp. PS01298
CGGAGTGTCAGTCGATACATTCTTGACTGATCCACCGCATTCGCGAGCAAGCCCGCTCCCACAGTTGGTTTTGCAGGGTTGTTTAAGAGGCGATCAATTGGCGCAGCACGTAGTGCAGGATGCCCCCCGCCTTGAAGTACTCCACCTCATTCAGCGTATCGATCCGGCACAGCACCTCGACCTTCTCGCTGCTGCCATCTTCCCGGGTAATCACCAGCGTCAGGTTCATGCGCGGCTCAATCTCGGCATCCGTCAGGCCGAGGATGTCGATCTTCTCCTTGCCGGTCAGCTTGAGTGACTTACGGTTCTGATCCAGCTTGAACTGCAGCGGCAGCACGCCCATACCCACCAGGTTGGAGCGGTGGATGCGCTCGAAGCTCTCGGCGATCACCGCCTTGACGCCCAACAGGTTGGTGCCCTTGGCCGCCCAGTCGCGGCTGGAGCCGGTGCCGTATTCCTGGCCGGCGATCACTACCAGCGGGGTGCCCGCTGCCTGGTATTTCATCGAGGCATCGTAGATCGGCATTTTCTCGCCGGTAGGGATGTACAGCGTATTGCCGCCTTCCTCGCCGCCGAGCATTTCATTGCGAATGCGGATGTTGGCGAACGTGCCGCGCATCATCACTTCATGGTTGCCCCGGCGTGAGCCGTAGGAGTTGAAGTCACGCGGTTCCACGCCCTGCTCGCGCAGGTAGCGGCCGGCAGGGCTGTCGGTCTTGATGTTGCCGGCGGGGGAGATGTGGTCGGTGGTCACCGAATCACCGAGCAGGGCCAGCACGTTGGCGCCCTTGACGTCCTTGATCACCGGCAGCGGGCCGGCAATGTCGTCGAAGAACGGTGGGTGCTGGATGTAGGTGGAATCTTTCTGCCACACATACGTTGCCGCCTGCGGCACCTCGATCGCTTGCCACTGTTCGTCGCCGGCGAACACTTCGGCGTATTCCTTGTGGAACATACTCGTGCTGACCTGCGCTACCGCGTCGGCGATTTCCTGGCTGCTGGGCCAGATGTCCTTGAGGTACACCGGCTTGCCGTCCTGATCGTTACCCAGTGATTCGCTGCTGATATCGATGCGCACGGTGCCGGCCAACGCATACGCGACCACCAGCGGTGGCGAGGCCAACCAGTTGGTTTTCACCAGCGGATGCACGCGGCCCTCGAAGTTGCGGTTGCCCGACAGCACCGAGGCGACGGCCAGGTCGGCTTTCTGGATGGCTTTTTCGATCGGCTCGGGCAAGGGACCGGAGTTGCCGATACAGGTGGTGCAGCCGTAGCCGACCAGGTCGAAGCCCAGCTTGTCGAGGTAGTGGGTCAGGCCGGCTGCCTTGTAGTAGTCAGTGACCACCTTGGAGCCGGGCGCCAGCGAGGTTTTCACCCAGGGTTTGCGCGTCAGGCCCTTTTCCACGGCCTTTTTCGCCACCAGGCCGGCGGCCATCATCACGCTGGGGTTGGAGGTGTTGGTGCAGGAGGTAATCGCGGCGATCACCACCGCGCCGTTTTTCAGGCGGTAGGTCTGGCCGTCGTATTCGTAGTCGGTTTCGCCGACGAGGTCGGCATTGCCGACGGCGACACCGCCGCCGCCTTCACTTTCCAGGCGGCCTTCTTCCTTGTTGGTCGGTTTGAATTGCAGGTCGAGGAAGTCGCTGAAGGCCTGGCCGACATTCGGCAGGGACACACGGTCCTGCGGGCGTTTCGGCCCGGCCAGGCTGGCTTCGACGCTGCCCATGTCCAGCGCCAGGCTGTCGGTGAACACCGGTTCCTGGCCAGCGTTGCGCCACAGGCCCTGGGCCTTGGTGTAGGCCTCGACCAGCTTGACGGTTTCTGCCGGACGACCGGACAGGCGCAGGTAGTCCAGCGTCACCTCGTCCACGGGGAAAAAGCCGCAGGTGGCGCCGTATTCCGGGGCCATGTTGGCGATGGTCGCGCGATCAGCCAGCGGCAGGTCGGCCAGGCCGTCGCCGTAGAACTCGACGAACTTACCGACCACGCCTTTCTTGCGCAGCATCTGGGTGACGGTCAGCACCAGGTCGGTGGCAGTAATACCTTCTTTCAATTTACCGGTGAGCTTGAAGCCGATCACTTCCGGGATCAGCATCGACACGGGCTGGCCGAGCATCGCCGCTTCCGCCTCGATACCGCCCACGCCCCAGCCGAGCACGCCCAGGCCGTTGATCATGGTGGTGTGCGAGTCGGTGCCCACCAGGGTGTCGGGGAACGCATAGGTGCGGCCGTCCTCATCTTTGGTCCACACGGTGCGGCCGAGGTATTCGAGGTTGACCTGGTGACAGATACCGGTGCCAGGCGGCACCACGCTGAAGTTGTCGAAGGCGCTCTGGCCCCAGCGCAGGAAGGCGTAGCGTTCGCCGTTGCGCTGCATCTCGATGTCGACGTTCTGCTCGAACGCACTGGTGGTACCGAACTTGTCGACCATCACCGAGTGGTCGATGACCAGGTCCACGGGCGACAGCGGGTTGATGCGCTGCGGGTCGCCACCGGCCTTGGCCACGGCGGCGCGCATGGCTGCCAGGTCGACTACGGCGGGGACCCCGGTAAAGTCTTGCATCAATACTCGGGCGGGGCGGTACTGGATCTCGCGGTCGGACTTGCGCTCTTTGAGCCAGGCGGCGATGGCCTTCAGGTCGGCGCCGGTGACGGTCTTGTCGTCTTCCCAGCGCAGCAGGTTCTCCAGCAGCACTTTGAGGGACATCGGCAGCTTATCCAGGTCACCCAAGCTCTTGGCGGCTTCGGGCAGGCTGAAATAGTGGTAGGTTTTTGCGTCGATCTGCAGGGTCTTAAGGGTTCTCAGGCTATCAAGGGATGACATTACATGACTCCTTATGGTCCGCACGGCTACGGACCTGACGGGACGAACAGAGCTTTCAAACTAGCCCTGTTTTCAGTAGCTGGCTAATTACTGGACTCTATGGACAGAACCAAGGTTCCGAACTCGGCTATCATGCGCGCGTTTTCATGACAGGCCTTGCGCTACAGCAAGCGTGTTACCAGGAGAGTTGATGAACACCCTTTTTATGCACTGCCGCCCGGGTTTTGAAGGCGAAGTCTGTTCCGAGATCGCGGAACACGCCGCGCGCCTGAACGTTTCCGGCTACGCCAAGGCCAAGACCGGCAGCGCCTGCGCCGAATTTGTCTGCACCGAAGAAGACGGCGCCCAGCGCCTGATGCACGGCCAGCGCTTTGCCGAGCTGATCTTCCCAAGGCAGTGGGCGCGCGGGGTGTTCATCGACCTGCCGGAAACCGACCGCATCAGCGTGATCCTCACCCACCTGCGCGAGTTTCCGGTGTGCGGCAGCCTGTGGCTGGAGATGGTCGACACCAATGACGGCAAGGAACTCTCCAACTTCTGCAAGAAATTCGAAGTGCACCTGCGCAAAGCCCTGCTCAACGCCGGCAAGCTGGTGGACGACCCGAGCAAGCCGCGCCTGCTGCTGACCTTCAAGAGTGGCCGCGAAGTGTTCATGGGCCTGGCCGAGTCGAACAACTCGGCAATGTGGCCGATGGGCATCCCGCGCCTCAAGTTTCCGCGTGAGGCGCCCAGCCGCTCGACCCTGAAGCTGGAAGAGGCTTGGCACCACTTCATCCCTCGCGACCAGTGGGATGAACGCCTGCACGGCGACATGACCGGCGTCGACCTCGGCGCAGCGCCCGGCGGCTGGACCTGGCAACTGGTCAATCGTGGCATGCTGGTGACCGCCATCGACAACGGCCCGATGGCCGAAAGCCTGATGGACACCGGCCTGGTGCAGCACTTGATGGCTGACGGCTTCACCTTCGTGCCCAAGCAGCCGGTGGACTGGATGGTCTGCGACATCGTCGAAAAGCCGGCGCGTAACGCAGCCCTGCTGGAAACCTGGATCGGTGAAGGGCATTGTCGCGAGGCGGTGGTCAACCTGAAGTTGCCGATGAAGCAGCGCTACGCCGAAGTGAAGCGTTTGCTGGAGCGCATCGAAGACGGCTTCAAGGCGCGTGGCATCCGCGTGGAGATTGGCTGCAAGCAGCTGTACCACGACCGCGAGGAAGTGACGTGCCACCTGCGTCGGTTGGTCGATGTAAAGAAATCTAAAGGCCGCTGAGATCAAAGGCAGGCGCTGGCTTGCCGGCGAAAGCGGTATAACGGTCGAAATTTATGTTGAATGTGCCCCGTCATCGCGGGCAAGCCCGCTCCCAGAGTGGAGCAGGCTGGATTTAGGAGTAAATGATGAATCAGTCTGTTGATTTGCCTGTCGACGCGACCTTGGACGCCACCGGCCTCAACTGCCCGGAGCCGGTGATGATGCTGCACCAGCACATCCGCGACCTGCCGGCCGGCGGCTTGCTCAAGGTCATCGCGACCGACCCGTCGACGCGTCGCGATATCCCCAAGTTCTGCGTGTTCCTCGATCACGAACTGGTGGATCAGCAGGAGCAGGCCGGCACGTACCTCTACTGGATCCGCAAGAAGGCCGATTAACCCCGCGCCTTGTCCAGGCGAATGCGCCGGCGTGCACTGCGCGCCAGGCGCACCAGCAACATCCCCGCCGCACAGCTCAGGCCGACGATCAGCCCCTGCCACAAACCGCTCGGGCCGCTGGGTTCGCCGAGCCAGTTGGTCAGGCCCAGCGCATACCCCACCGGCAGCCCCACGCCCCAATAGGCAAACAGCGTCAGCACCATGGTCACGCGGGTGTCCTGGTAACCCCGCAGGGCGCCGGCGGCGGTGACCTGGATCGAATCCGAGAACTGGAACAGCGCCGAGAACACGATCAGCGTCGAAGCCAGGTGGATCACGATCGGGTCCGGGGTGTAGATCGTCGCGATCTGCTCGCGGAACACCAGCATCAGGCTGCAGGACAGGCAGGCATACGCCAGCGCCGTGCCCATCCCGACCCCGGCGGCGAAGCGCGCTTCACGCGGCTCGCCGCGCCCCAGGGCCTGGCCGACGCGCACGGTGACGGCCATGCTCAGGGAGTAGGGGATCATGAACACCAGGGAGCTGACGTTCAGGGCGATCTGGTGCCCGGACACCACCGTGGCACCCAGGCTGCCGATCAGCAGCGCGATCACCGCAAAGATGCTCGATTCGGCGAAGATCGCGATACCGATCGGCAGGCCGATCCCCAGTACGCGCTTGATCACCGCCCACTGCGGCCAGTCAAAGCGCGTGAACAGCTCACTGCTCTGGTAGGCCGGGCCCCAGCGGGTCCAAACGGCCAGGCCGAGCATCATCACCCACATTGCAATCGCCGTGGCCCAGCCGCAGCCCACGCCGCCCATGGCGGGCACGCCGAGGTGGCCGTAGATGAAGATGTAGTTCAGTGGAATGTTCAGCGCCAGCCCGCACAGGCCCATGACCATGCTCGGTCGCGTGCGGCCCAGGCCATCGCTGAAACAGCGCAGCACGTAATACAGCGCAATGGCCGGCATGCCGGCGGCGATGCCGTGCAGGTAGCCCATGGAGGGCTTGATCAGGTCGGGCTCGACCTTCATCGCGTGCAGGATCGGTTCGGCGCAGAGCAGCAACAGGGCCGCGCTGATGCCGACCACCACCGCCAGCCACAGCGATTGGCGCACCAGCGGGCCGATCTCGCTGAACTGCCCGGCACCGTAGCGCTGGGCAACTTTCGGCGTGGTCGCCAGGAGCGTACCGGTCATCAGCAGGTACACCGGGATCCAGATCGAGTTGCCCAGGCCCACTGCCGCCAGGTCCTGGGGGCTGACGCGCCCGGCCATCACCGCATCGACAAAACTCATCGCGGTGGTGGCCAGTTGGCCGATCATGATCGGCAGGGCCAGCGTCAGCAGGCCGCGCACTTCCCGGCTGATGCGGGCGGGGCGGGTAAGGGGAGCGGTGGCAGTGTTCACGTACAAATGTCCAGTCGAGCAGCGCAAGGACGGCGGATTCTACGCCTTGACGCAACGGTCAGGAAAAAACCTGTGTTAGCGATTTGTAAGCGACGGCTGTGATGCCTGTACACTGCTGATCCGCCAAAGGAGCCTGCCATGTTGATTGTTGCCGACGAAAATATCCCGCTGCTCGATGCATTCTTCGAAGGGTTTGGCGAGATTCGCCGCGTGCCCGGCCGTTCCATCGACCGCGCCACGGTCGAGCAGGCCGACGTGCTGCTGGTGCGCTCGGTGACCAACGTCAACCGTGCGCTGCTCGAAGGCAGCAACGTGCGCTTCGTCGGCACCTGCACCATCGGCACCGACCACCTGGACCTGGAGTATTTCCGGCAGGCGGGCATCCAGTGGTCCAGCGCGCCGGGCTGCAATGCGCGCGGCGTGGTCGATTACGTGCTGGGCAGCCTGCAGACGCTGGCCGAGATCGAAGGCGCCGACCTTAACCAGCGAACCTACGGTGTGGTCGGCGCCGGTGAAGTGGGCGGGCGGCTGGTCAAGGTACTCAAGGGCCTGGGCTGGAACGTGCAGGTGTGCGACCCGCCACGCCAGATTGCCGAAGACGGCGATTACGTCAGCCTGGAGCAGATTATCGAGCAGTGCGACGTGATCAGCCTGCACACGCCGCTGACCAAGTCCGGCAATGGCTCCACCTGGCACCTGTTCGACCGCCAGCGCCTCGAGCAGCTTAAACCGGGCACCTGGCTGATCAACGCCAGCCGCGGCCCGGTGGTCGACAATGCGGCCCTGCGCGAAGTCCTGCTGGCGCGCGAAGACCTGCAAGCGGTGCTGGATGTGTGGGAAGGCGAGCCGGAAGTGGACGTCGACCTGGCCGACCTGTGCGTACTGGCCACCCCGCACATTGCCGGCTACAGCCTGGATGGCCGGCAGCGCGGCACGGCGCAGATCTACCAGGCTTTCTGTGCCTACCTGGGCCAGGAACCGGTGATTCTGTTGAACGACCTGCTGCCAGCGCCCTGGTTGGCGGAGGTGCATTTGAACGCCTCCACCGATCCGGCCTGGGCCCTGGCCACCTTGTGCCGCAGCGTGTACGACCCGCGCCGTGATGATGCGGATTTCCGCCGTAGCCTGGTGGGCACCGTGGAAGAACAGCGCAAGGCGTTCGACCTGTTGCGCAAGGGCTACCCGGCGCGGCGCGAGATTGACGCGCTGAAGGTGCGTATCAATGGGGAATCTGCCGCGCTCTCGGCTATGGTCTCGGCCCTCGGCGCAGAATTGCTCTGACCTCGACTCGCGGGTCGCTCCTACAGGGTGGCGGGCATAAAAAAACCGGCCACGTGGGCCGGTTCTAAAAGAGCGTGGGCGCTTCAGCCTTGCTGGGCAGGCTTGACCAGTCGTTGTTCCAGCTCGCTGCAGGCTTGCTGGATCATCTCTTCGGTAATCTGCACTTCGCGGCCCGTGGCGTCGATGTACGAGCAAGGCAACTGTTGCGGTTGGCGGATCACTTCAATTTTGGCGTCGCTGCTGTTTTGCAAGGTCATGGCCTGTCTCCTCATCAGGTTGTGTACCTACTCTGAACCCCCCGCGTGACCAAGCTGTTACAACTCCTTGCACAGTCAGCGGTTCGAACACCCAGTCCACCAGAAACCACTGTGGATTTCCAGCCGGGCGTTAGACCGATAGCCTCTAGGGGCCAGCATCGGCGGGCATAATTAACCTGACTCATTGTTATTCGCGCAAGTTCCCCCCATGTAAGGACGCAGGTACCAACCCTTTCCGATCAGGTGATGCCCTCCATGTTCTCAGTCCGTCAACGCCGTGCAATTCGCCTGGCCAGCCGCTTCATCGCGCCGTACCGCTGGCAGGCCCTCGGTGCCCTGTTGGCGCTGATCGTTACCGCCGGGATCACCTTGTCGATGGGGCAGGGCATTCGCCTGCTGGTGGACCAGGGCTTCATGACCCAGTCGCCGCACCTGCTCAACCAATCCATCGGCCTGTTCATGGTGCTGGTAGTGGGCCTGGCGGTGGGCACCTTTGCGCGGTTTTACCTGGTGTCGTGGATCGGCGAGCGGGTAGTGGCTGACATTCGTCGCCAGGTGTTCAACCATTTGATCTACCTGCATCCCGGGTTCTACGAGAACAACCGCAGTTCGGAGATCCAGTCGCGCCTGACCACCGACACCACCTTGCTGCAATCGGTGATCGGCTCGTCGCTGTCGCTGTTCCTGCGCAATGCCTTGATGGTCATCGGCGGCATCGTGCTGCTGTTTGTCACCAACCCCAAGCTCACCAGCATCGTGGTGATCGCGCTGCCGCTGGTGCTGGCGCCGATCCTGATCTTTGGCCGCCGTGTGCGCAGCTTGTCGCGCCTGAGCCAGGACCGTATCGCCGATGTGGGCAGCTACGTCTCCGAGACCCTCGGCCAGATCAAGACGGTGCAAGCCTATAACCACCAGGTCCAGGATGAGCAGCGCTTTGCCGTCACGGTGGAGGAGGCGTTTACCACCGCGCGCAAACGCATCACCCAGCGCGCCTGGTTAATCACGTTGGTGATCATGCTGGTGCTCGGGGCCGTGGGCGTGATGCTCTGGGTCGGCGGCATGGACGTCATCAGCGGGCGCATTTCCGGCGGCGAACTGGCGGCGTTTGTGTTCTACAGCCTGATCGTCGGCAGCGCCGTCGGCACCCTCAGCGAAGTGCTCGGTGAACTGCAACGTGCGGCGGGTGCCGCCGAGCGGATTGGCGAGTTGTTGCAGTCAAGCAACGAAATCCAGGCGCCGTCCAGCGGCAGCGTGCAGTTGCCCGAACGCGTCAGTGGCCGGATGGAGCTGCAGGACTTGCGGTTTTCCTACCCGTCACGGCCGGACAGTTACGCGATCGATGGGCTGAGTCTGACTATCAATCCCGGAGAAACCCTGGCGTTGGTGGGGCCTTCCGGCGCGGGCAAGTCGACGATTTTCGACCTGTTGCTGCGTTTCTACGATCCCCAGCACGGCCGCATCCTGCTCGACGGCCATCCACTGACCGAACTCGACCCCCTGGACCTGCGCCGGCATTTCGCGCTGGTCTCGCAGAGCCCGGCGCTGTTTTTCGGCAGCGTCGAAGAAAACATCCGCTATGGCAACCCGACCGCCACGCGCGAGCAGGTCGAAGCTGCCGCGCGGATCGCCCACGCCCACGACTTCATCCTGCAAATGCCCGATGGCTACCAGACTCACCTGGGCGACGGCGGCATGGGCCTCTCCGGCGGCCAGCGCCAACGCCTGGCCATCGCCCGTGCGTTGCTGGTGGACGCCCCGATCCTGCTGCTCGACGAGGCCACCAGCGCCCTCGATGCGCAAAGTGAACACCTGATCCAGCAGGCCTTGCCGCAACTGATGCAGGGGCGCACCACGCTAGTGATCGCCCATCGCCTGGCAACGGTGAAACATGCGGACCGCATTGCCGTGATGGACCAGGGCAAGCTGGTGGCGGTGGGCACGCATCAGCAGTTGATTGCGAACAATCCGCTGTATGCGCGGTTGGCGGCGTTGCAGTTCAATGATGGGATTGAGGTTGCGAAAAACGAAGACTAGCTGGGGAGCAAGCGAGCAGGCTTGTATGTGGTGAGCAGGCTTGTTTGTGGTGAGCGGGCTTGTTTGTGGTGAGCGGGCTTGCCCCGCGTTGGGCTGCGTAGCAGCCCTAAAACCTGCTGCCTTGGTCTTCCAGTGGGAGTGAGGGAGGCAGCAGGCTTGTTTGTGGTGAGCGGGCTTGTCCCGCGTTGGGCTGCGTAGCAGCCCTAAAACCTACTGGCTCGGTCTTCCAGTGGGAGTGAGGGTGGCTTGGATGGGAGCGCTTCGCGCTCCAACGCGGGGCAAGCCCGCTCGCCACAACAAGCCCACTGAGTCCACAACAAGTACGCTGAATCCACAACAAACCCACTCAATCCACAATAAGCCAGCTCACCACGAACATGCCGGCTGGCCATAGTAATCCGGCTGATCGCGGGGCTTTCTTCAGTGTGAATCACTGATCATCAAAATACCGCTCATGCCAATCCACCAGCGGCTGTGGCGAGTTGAGCTTTTGCCCGTAGATCACCGAATAAGACAGCACGTTCTGCACGTACTGGCGGGTTTCGTCGAATGGAATGCTTTCCACCCACACGTCGAAACTCAGGTGGTCGGCACCCCGCAGCCATTGGCGCACGCGGCCGGGGCCGGCGTTGTAGGCGGCGGAGGCGAGCACGCGGTTGCCGTTGAACTGGCTGTGTACCTGGCTCAGGTACGCGGCGCCGAGCTGGATGTTCTTGTCCGGGTCCAGCACCTGGGCTGGTGAGGCCAGCGGGATGCTGAACTTGCGCGCGGTGTCCTTGGCGGTGCCGGGCATCAGTTGCATCAGGCCGCTGGCGCCGACGCCGGAGCGCGCGTCATCCATGAAGGCGCTTTCCTGGCGGGTAATGGCAAACACCCAGCTGGAATGCAGGCCACGCACCTTGGCTTCGCGCACCAGGGTGTCGCGGTGGGCCATCGGGAAGCGGATGTCCAGGTCGTCCCAGTACTGCGCCTGGCTGATGGTGCGAATCGCCGGGAAGTACCACTTCATGTCATAGGCCAGCTTGGCCTGGGCGACCATTTCGTCGCGGTTGAAGTGACGGCTGACGTGGTACCACTCGCGGCGCCCGTCGACCACCTGGCCACGTGCGTAGAACTCCAGCGCACGGCGCACGCCTGGGGTGTTGCGCACTTTGTTGACCAGCGCCTGGCTCATCAGCAGTGGCTTGTTCTTCAACTGATACGGGGCCTTGGAGCGATCCGCGGCGAGGAAACCATAGAAGTCGCGTTCCTGCGCGAGGTTCTTGTACAGCACCAGGGCTTGCGGGTTTTTCGGCTCGGCCAGTTCCAGGCTACGTGCCTGCCAGTAGCGCCAGCGGTTGGTGGTGGCCAGGTCCTGTGGGAGTTTGCGGGTCAGCTGGTAGGCATCTTCCCAGCGGGCCAGGCGCAACAGCAGGCGCAGACGCCATTCCGACACAGTGTTGTCGCGCAGCTCAGGGTCGTACTTGGTCATCACTTCAAGGGCGCGTGGGTCGAAACGCTTGGCCAGGGTCAGGCCGATCTCACGGGCGATTGCCACTTTTTCGTCACGGGAGAAGTGCATGCTGCTGGCATAACCGTCGAGCAAGGCCATGGCCTTGTCGGGATCCTGGCGCGCCAGGCGGCGAAGACCCAGCCCGACCGCGTCAGACATGGCCTCGTTGGCTGGCAGGAAACGTGACGGATCGCTGAGCATGTCGGGCTTTTGCGCCACGTCCACCATCAGGCGGCCCTGGGCGCCGAGGGTCGGCAGGGTTTTCACCAGGCTGTTGGCCAGCGCGTAGTTGCGGGCCTCGGCGGCCAGTTTGGCGCGGTCCCAGATCTTCTGTTCGGTGAGCTGGCCATCGGCGGCCCACTGGCCGAAGGTGGCGTCGCAGGCGGCCGGTTGGGATTTGCCGGTCATCCAGAGTTTTTCGGTGGTCTTGTACCCTTCGGCCTTCAGGTTGTGGGTGAGCTGGTACTGGCCGTGGAGGCAGTCCAGCTCGACGAAATTGAGCTTGGGGTCGTAGTACTTTTCAAAGGTCTGCCAGTCGCCACGGTCGGCGAGCCAGCGCAACCAGCGCAGCTTCATCCAGTTGGCCTGGGGCAGGTCGCCGTTCTTGGCGAGGAATTGTTCGATTTCCTCGTTGCTGGCGCTTTTCAGGCGCGCGGTCAGTTCGTCGTAGGCAAGGTAGGGCGTCAGCGGATAATCGGCCAGCGCCTGGCTGTATTGCATGTACGGGCCGGTATCGCCCTTGGCCAGCGCACGTTTGGCTTCATCGTAATATTGACGTTGGGTGGTGAGGTCCACGGCCTGGGCAGATTGAACGGCGGTGGCGGAAAGAAGCAGACAAGACAAGAAATTGAAAAGGCGACTGCGCATGAGACGTCCGTGCAGAGAAATCACGACTAGCACCGGCACCGCCGACACTGATTGCCCCTAGCTTAGCCTTTTGCCCGACGCCTACGAAAGCTTTGCCGGCCGGTTCGTTCAAGTTCGCCGCAAATGTCCTGCTGAACGTGTCAGCTGGGAAAATGCTGGCCGCATCCCCTCCTCAAGTCAGGTAGAATGCGCGCCCAGTTTTTGGAGAAGCGTATGACCCTGCTCAAATTCAGCGATGTGTCCCTTGCTTTCGGCGCTATGCCGTTGTTGGACAAGGTGTCCTGGCAGATCGCCCGTGGTGAGCGGGTGTGCATCATCGGCCGCAATGGCACCGGCAAGTCCAGCATGATGAAGCTGGTCAAAGGCGACCAGAAGCCCGACGACGGCTCTGTCTGGCGCGCCCCTGGCCTCAAGATCGGCGAATTGCCGCAGGAATTGCCGGTGGCCGACGGACGGACAGTCTTCGACGTGGTTGCCGAAGGCCTGGACGGTGTGGGCGCGTTGCTCGCCGAGTACCATCACCTGGCGCAGAACTGCGTCACCGAGGCAGACCTGGACAAGCTGATGCATGTCCAGCAAGACCTCGAAGCCCGTGACGGCTGGCGTTTGCAGCAACTGGTCGACAGCACCCTGAGCCGCCTGCAACTGCCGGCCGACAAGACCCTTGCCGAGTTGTCCGGCGGCTGGCGTCGCCGCGTGCTGCTGGCCCAGGCCCTGGTCTCCGAGCCGGACTTGCTGCTGCTCGACGAGCCAACCAACCACTTGGACATCGGCGCGATTGCCTGGCTGGAAGAAGCCCTCAAGGATTTCCAGGGCGCCGTGTTGTTCATCACGCACGACCGCTCCTTCCTGCAGAACCTGGCGACCCGCATTCTTGAGCTGGACCGTGGTGGCCTGATCGACTGGAACGGCGACTACGCCAGCTTCCTGGTGCACAAGGAGGCCGCCCTGGCCGCCGAAGAAACCGCCAACGCCTTGTTCGACAAGAAGCTGGCCCAGGAAGAAGTCTGGATTCGCCAGGGCATCAAGGCCCGCCGCACCCGTAACGAAGGCCGCGTACGTGCCCTCAAGGCCCTGCGCGTTGAGCGCAGCGAACGTCGCGAACGCACCGGCAAAGCCAATATCCAGCTGGATACCGCCGATAAATCCGGCAAGCAGGTGATGGTGCTGGAGAACGTCAGCTTCCATCACCCGGACGGCCCGTTCCTGATCAAGGACTTCTCGATGGTCCTGCAGCGCGGCGACCGCATCGGCCTGTTGGGCGCCAACGGTACCGGCAAGACCACCTTGCTCAAGCTGATGCTCAGCGGCCTGCAACCGACCAGCGGCACCGTGGAAGAGGGCACGCGCATCGACGTGGCGTACTTCGACCAGTTGCGTCACCAGTTGGACCTGGAAAAAACCGTGATCGACAACGTCGCCGAAGGTCGCGACTTTATCGACATCGACGGCCAGAGCCGCCACGTGCTGAGCTACCTGGGCGACTTCCTGTTCAGCCCGCAACGTGCCCGTACACCGGTGAAAGCCTTGTCCGGTGGTGAGCGCGCACGCCTGCTGCTGGCCAAGCTGTTCAGCAAGCCAGCCAACCTGCTGGTACTCGATGAACCGACCAACGACCTCGACGTGGAAACCCTCGAGCTGTTGGAAGAGGTGCTGCTGACCTTCAACGGCACTGTGCTAATGGTCAGCCACGACCGGGCATTCCTCGACAACGTGGTCACCAGCACCCTGGTCTTCGAAGGCGAAGGCAAGGTGCGTGAATACGTCGGTGGTTATCAGGACTGGCTGCGCCAGGGCGGCTCGCCGCGCCTGCTGGGCGTGACCGAGAGCAAGTCCGGCAAGGCCGACTTGACCTCCGCTGTGGTCGCGCCAGTGGCCGCTGCGGCACCCGTGCAGGAAACCGCTGCACCGGCGGCCAAGAAGAAACTCAGCTACAAGCTGCAGCGCGAGCTGGAAGCCTTGCCGGGTGACATCGATGCCAAGGAACAGCAGATTGCCGCCGTAGAAGCGGAAATGGCTGACGCGGGCTTCTACCTGCGTCCGGCAGCAGAGACGGCGAAGGTGATTGCTTCCCTGGAGACATTGAACCAGGAGCTGGAAGCGCTGGTTGAGCGTTGGGCCGAGCTGGATGCCTGAGTGATCTAGCTGCACTAAAAAAGCCCGGCGTTCATTCCTATGAGCGCCGGGTTTTTTATATGAAATGCGCTCCAAATGTGGGAGCGGGCTTGCTCGCGAAAGCGGTGTGTCAGTTACCAGATGCATCAACTGACAAAAAGCTTTCGCGAGCAAGCC
>NZ_JASCPP010000137.1:0-13809 GCF_029959745.1 Pseudomonas sp. PS01298
GGGGGCAAACCCTGCCCCGTGTACAAAACGGGGGCCGGGGCGTGGCTCGCGAAAGCGGTCTATCAGTCACCCCTGCACTGACTGGACCACCGCCTTCGCGAGCAAGCCCGCTCCCACATGGGTTAGCGCAAGCGAGGCAGAACTTCATCGCCCGTGGAGGACTCGCAGCTCATGGCCACATAGGCTTAGACGCGGTTGGCGTCCAGATCCCTGAAGCATCGCTGGGCAACGGTGGCCACGGGTCAAAAATGTGGGAGCGGGCTTGCCCGCGAAGGCGGTCTATCAGTTCCCCCTGCACTGACTGACCCACCGCATTCGCGAGCAAGCCCGCTCCCACAGGAGACGACAGACCATCCGTCGCCACTGTCAATTCTGACAGGTAGACGCCCACCCCCGGCGGGTGTCTGATTTTCCTTGCCTCATGCGCGCCCGTTTCCGCGCGCATCCCCTCCAGCAAGGAGTCTGTTCCATGTCCAATCTACCCGTTGATCCCGCCGCCGATTCCCGCGGTGATGAAGCCCCACCGCTGCTGCTGTCACAGGACATGGTGGCCTACAACACCCACAATCCAACGGCCAACAGCCCTCGGCGGGTCGAAGACCTCGACCCGCCTTTTTCCGCCTACCCCCATATCCCCCTGCACGCCACCCTTTACCCGGAAAACGGCGTGTACGGCCTGGCCATCCGCCATATCACCCCATATGCCTACTTCGTGTTTGAAAAGTGGTTCGATTGGAACTTTTTCGACTTTTACGCCCTTTACCTGGAGGACCTGCTTAACCCAGTAGCGGCCGATAATGTCTTCGAGGACGAGCAAAGGTATGGCCTGTTCGTGCCCAGAGAGCACGTTCCGGAAGGCGAGATACAGATCTACGGCCGGGTATTGCGCCCCAGCTCCGGCCAGGAGAGCACCTCGCCGCTGCAAACCATCCTGATCAAGACCACTCGCCCCGGCGGCACTGATACTGACCCGGGCTGCCCGTGGCATACCGGCCTGGTGATGACCGTCGAGGGCTTGCCGGAAGGCTCGACGATCAATCCGCCTATTGCCGAACGCGGGGTGTGGTGCCTGATCGAACCGTATAAACATATCCGCCAGAACGACCGCATCGAACTGTCCTGGGACGGCATCTTCGTCATACACATCGTCAGCCCTGCAGAGGCGGCCGGCGGCGGACCGATCCGGGTGTTCGTCAGCAAAGACATCATCCTCCAGGGCGGCCTAATGGGGCCCCTGAACTTGCGCTTTCGGGTGCAGGATGTGGTGGAGAACATGTCCGGGGAAAAATACGCGTATTCCAAGCCTTACATCCTGATGAGCGAACTGGACCCCAGCCTGCTGGAAGCACCGAATTTCCTGGTCGATGACGAGGAGTCCTACCAGATCGACTTCGACACCCAAAGCGACTCGATCTTTGAAGTACTGGTCTTCACCGTCCGAGAAAACCCCGCGCCAAACCCACGGCACCAGATTTTCGTCAGCCTGTTCGCCACCCTGGCCGATGGCTCAACGCGGGACTTCGCGCTGCCGGCGGCGATAGACAACAACCGAGGCTCGACCACGGTGCCCGTTGACCGTGAAATTATCCAACAATTGGTCGGCGGCTCGTTCCGGGTGTCGTTCCTCTGGCAAACCGCCGGTGGCGAATCCCTGGGCCAGTCCGGCACCAACACCGTCACCGTGATCGGCACGCCGGTATTGATGCCGGGGGTGACGATCAACCCGATCGAACTGGGCTTGATTGACCCAGCCCATGACATTACCGTCACCATACCTTTCTACGAACCGCACGACCCCGACTGGCTGGAGACCCTGCACATCGAGCGCCGCATACCCGGCGGCGGCGGCACCCCCTATATCGACTCTCAACTGGCGGGCGCCCAGGGTGGCAGCCGCCGTGTGAAGAAGGAGGACCTGCAACGTTTCAACGGCCTGGGCCTGATTTATTTCTACTACGTGGTGACCAACGGTGTCACCTCGCGCAAATCGACTGAGGTAGGCGCCCAAGTGGGCGAGCGTGTCGCTGACATGCCACTGCCACAACTGGAAGGTACCGAAGGCAACAATATCAACCCGGACCACATCATCGGACCTGACGTAGTGCTGACCTTGCCCTACCTCGGGGCTCAAGACGGCAACGTGTACCACTGGAGCTGCGTCGGTTCGGCCCTGGGCGGCTCGGCCAATGGCACCATCTTGATCAACCCCGCAACGGCCGGCCGGCCCCTGCCATTCCCGGTCAGCCGCACCATCCTCGACTTCAACCTCAACGGCAGCCTGCGCATCAGCTACAGCCTGGAACGCGTCGGACCACCCCGGCAGGTGTTGCGCTCGGAGGTGCTGAACCTCACCGTTGGCCCGGGTGTGGAACTGGAGCCTCCGGAAGTCGCTGAAGCCCAGCGCTTCCCGGATCGTCTCGACCCCTTGGCAGCCTTGTCGGGCGCGAACGTGTTGTTGAAATTCCGGCCGATGCACGCCACCGATCGAATTTTTGTCGACTGGCTCAGCCCGGATGGCATTGGTAGCTACGCCACAGACGTACAGGGCGACCCCGTCACCAACGAGGTCAGCGCCCCGATCCCAAGTGAGTTTATCGCCAAAGGTATTCGCGAAGGCGGCAACCGCATCAGCGTGCAGTACCATTTTTTCCGCGGTGCCATTCCCTACGAGTCGGAAATATTGAATCTGGAACTGCTGCCGCTGACCGGATTGCCCACCCCGTTTATCCAGGGCGTCGGCGACGCCGTTGACCTGGTACTTTCGCAGTTGGTAGCCGGGGCTCGCACCCTGACATCGGTGTGGCCGTTCATTCATCCCGACAGCCGTATCTGGATGGAATACCACGGAACATTGAACAACGGCGACGCCTATCACGAGATGACCTATATCTCCCACCGCCTGGGCGAGGCTGACGCTATCGGCGGACTGCAACCGCCAACCCCCATCGAGGCTCTCCAGCGGCTCATGGACCGATCCTCGCTGACCATCCAGGTATGGGTCGGATTCTCTCAAAGCCTGAGTAAAGCCTTGGCCGTAGCCTTCCCGACGCGAATCTACAACGTCCGTGTCGATTATTTCCGCGACCTGACCGACTTCTACAACTTCAACTGGAACGGCTGGATGAACAGCGTCAACGGCAAGGGAGACCTGATGATTGAGGGCGCCGAAAATGTCGTCTGGCGCGCAACCAAAAGTAACTTTGAGGCCATTGAACCCGGCATACAGAAAACCTTTGAAAACTTGAAGGCAGCCACTCGATACGAAGTCAGTTTCTATTGCAAAACCACCGGTAGTGCCTCCCAGACGACAGCCAAGATCAGCTTAGGTGACACGACGGTTACGAGGATCGTGACCCCGGACCGCAATTGGGAGAAGTTCAGCCATATCTTTACAACGGCTGCGACCCCGCCCACACAAACACTGCAGGCAAAAATAGCGTTCTCTATTAATGCAACCAGCACCTTTTTCATGGACCAGATCCAAATACGGGAGGTAGCCCTCGTGCAGTGAGCCACCTCGCATAGGTGAAAATGCCCAACCTGCCCGCATAAACAACCCGCGACATGCGCGGGTTGTTTATGTGGGCGACTGGATAAAGAGCAGCGCTAGCGTGCAGCCCTCGGGTCGAAATACTGGTTCCTGACATTCCCGCCCCATAATACGTAAGTACCATCGACGCGACGTGCTGCAAAGGAAGGATCAGTATGCGGAGGCCTAGGAGGAGGTGGCGGTGGCAGGACCACGTAGGGGAAACGCTTGATAGAGTACAGCTCCGTTACCCCGCTGAGCAGGTATTCAGACAGCTCTGGAGGAATCTCACCGGCATCTTCCATCGCCAGTGTGGCTCCCCAGACGGATACCGCCCCGTCGGTACCTCCCTGCGTAGTGATAACGCCGTACGCACCATTGGTGCAGTAGACATCACGAATCAGGCTGGCCATCAGTATCTGGCGCACCGCCGGGTCCATTGTCCCGCCATGGGTGTTCAGCCCTGTCAGCACAATAGCGTTGGTGGTGCCGTCATCACGACGGCTCAGTAAAAAGAAGCTGACATCGTTGCCATACAGGCTGAGATTACCGTCGACAATGATCGCCGAGGACGAAACGTTCCTGCGCAGTCTCGGCGCTTCGGCGCTTTCGCCCCGCCGGCGAGGATAACCCGGTTCGGCGTTTGCACCCTCGATCACCTGTCTGTAGCTGTCTTTTTCTTGAGCCGTCAAGGGCGCGCCGCCATATTGAGGCGCTCCCCAAGCCTCCGCCTGGCCGCTACTGTTGGCCATCAGAAACGCCCAACGTGCGGACCTGCACAAAATGATGTTGCCACGTGCGGCGAGTGCAGCGGCGCTGGCATTCATATCGCCGCCTTCAGCAGCCCGGCCCCAACTGACCGCTCTACGCCTATCTCGCGTGATGGCACAGAACGATGCCGTCGCGGCAATAACCGATTGCACACCACCATCGTCGAGGATTCTGACCAATCTATCAGAGGGAATGGTTCCACCACCGTCGACGGCGCCCCACACCGCAATGTCGCCATCTCTTCCGATGGCGCAGAACGAAACCGCCGACGCGACTATTCGAGTCACAAACATCGCATCCAGTTGCGCGCGCACATCGGGCGGAATGTTGCCGCCATTATTGGGTTGCCCCCAGGCATACACCCTGCCGTTTCGAGTTCGAACCGCAAATGCATCGTCTGCGGCGTAGATGGCTTCGGGCGGGTCGAACCACAACTCTCGCTGGATCTGGTCAGGCACCGTCGAGGCCGGATTATTAACCGGGCCAATCGCAGCAATACTGTTTGCGCCTGGAGCAGGATTGTCATGGATCACGGCAAACGCACTTCGGGTGCTGTAAACCGACTTTACGCCCCGAAGAATAGGCGCCGTCGGGGGAACGGTGTTGCCCCAGCATAATAATTGATTGGTACTGCCGACACTCACCAAGGCGGCAAAACTGAACTCTGCCGAAAACAACTTTATCGCTTTATTATTCTTTAGAAAGTTCACGATCGCGGGCGGCACAGGCAACCCCCAGCCGGTCTGTCCTTCCAAATGAACATCGCCGCTGGTGGGCTCAAGCAACGCGAACACCCCACCGCTGGAAACAAACAGCCTGTCTGCGGGTTCCGGGACGTGAAATGAAAAATTACCGCGCTGTTTTAGATAACACCACTCGTTTTCCTCGTCCGATATACCCTGGAAGCCTGAAACAATTAGGTACTGAGGCGAAAAATATTCGCTGCCTGCTACGTTATTCGAGTCAACAGGCACCACCGAAAACTGCAGATACTTACCCTCATCGGAAGGCCTGATGTTGAAGTCCCGCTGCCCTTCCGCCTCCAGGCGTTGCCCATTAAGGTACCAATAAAAGCTTGACAGCCCTTCATGGCTGGCACCATTCGCGTCATACCGATAAAAACCACGCACCGTGGCGTGCACTAAGATATCGCCCAGAACCTGCACTTCACTGGCAGTGGGGACTGCATCAACAACCGCCTTTTTCTTCACGTTACTCATGACTGACTCTCCAACTCTGGGAATAAAAAGTGTTGGCAGCCCTCCGCAACGGCCTTCAAAAACGCAAGCCGCTGAGCGCCGTCCAAAACGTACGCCCTCATGAATCGACCGGGTTATACAACTCATCCGTCACACTTGTTCCGCCCCCCCACACCACGTACTGTCCATCTGTTCGCCTGGCGGCGAAGGCTGACGCTGATCGTGCGCCGGTAGGGGCATAAGGCGGCAAGAACTTCAACGCGTACAACCCACTCACATTTGCCCTCATGTACTCTTGCAGTTCACCCGGAACGTCACCTGCATCCTGATAAGCAGTGCCACCGCCAAATGCGTTGACCGCGCCACTGGCAGAGCCTTGTGTGCTAATCACGCCATAGGCGCCATTCGTGCAGTGCACATCCGTTATTAGACTGCCCATCAGCACTTGCCGGGTAGCGGGTGGAATAGCGCCACCTCCCGTGGGCTGGCCCCACGAAAACAGATCCTTGGTACTCCCATCGGATTCCTTGGCAACCATGAAGAAGCTGGAGTCATTGGAGTAAAGGCTGATGATGCCATTGGGGGTGACAATTTCGCCTAAGTTGGCACCTGGGGTAGCACTTGGATCACAGGTGGCGTTGTGGCGTGTCGGCGAGCGATGTTGTTGATACCAATCGTTGACGTGCATATCGTCGAAGAGCGCTTCAATACGGTACTTTTCTCCGCTTTTTTCAAAGACTTTCCCCGCATCGTTTTCTTGCCCATCGTCTTGACCGGCAAGCCCACCGTAACCCGCCTGGCCCCAAGAGGCGGACAGCCCGGAGTTATTGAACATGCAGAACGCCCAGGCAGACCCCCGGCATAACAGGATATTGCCGCCGGCAGCGAGTCTTTTGGCATCTTCATTCATGGTGCCTCCATAGGCTGCAGCGCCCCAACTGATCGCTCTTCTGCGGTATTTGGTAATGGCGCAGAATGCATTGCGGTTAGCCACCACCTGCTCAACACCGTCCTGGTCAAGGATGTACGTCAGGACCTCGGAAGAGATTTGCCCGCCGTTGGCTGCGTCACCCCACGCCACGACGTGTTTGATTTCAGGGTCATTGACGGTTTGCGGACCAATGGCGCAAAACGCACCGGCAGTGCTGACAATCCGCTCAACCTTCATCGCCATCAAATAGTTCTCAGCCGCCTGCGAGATACTGCCTCCGGCCGCAGCATTTCCCCAGGCATAGACGTTCCCCTTGAGAGTGACGACTGAAAATGCAGATTCCGTTGCATAGATTGCCTTGGGCAGATCGAAGAGCAGTTTGCGTTGAATATCCTCTGGTACCACCCCGCCATTCGCGGCGTTGCCAAAGGCACCGATGGTGTTTTTCCCTGGCGCCGGATTGTCGTAAATAAAGGCCACTGCGGTGCGATTGCTATACACGTACTTAATGTTATTCAAATCCAGTTGCGGGGGAATATTGGCCATATTAGTCCCCCACAACAACAGTCGCTTGGTACTGCCCAAGACCGGGACCAGTGCACCAAAATCCCGCTCGGTCGAGAACATACGCGTGGCTGGATTATTTTTCAGATAATCGCGTATTGCCTGTGGCGGTTCACCGGCATGATCAGCACGTCCTCTAACATGCACACTTTGCGTTTTGCCGTCGGTCAGCGAAAAAGCCAACGCACTGGCGACGAAAACTTTATCGTTAGGGTCGGGCACATAATAAGAACAATGACCGCGTTGTGACATAAAACTATTACGGTGCTCTTCGTCGGAGATATTTTGATAGCCGTTTACGACGGCAATCTCCATCGAAAAAGTTTCTATACCGGTTTCACCATCGGCGTTCATCGGCGTTACCGAAAACCTGATTTTTGCCCCACTGAGGGAGGCCTGGATTTGAAAGTCGAGGCTTCTGGCAGTGAGATAGTTAACGCCGTCTATATACCAGCGATAGATAGAGTTTTGCTCGGGAACATCATCAACGTAAAAATAACTACCGCGGACCACTGCACCCGCAACGGCCTCACCGATAATCGTCACATTAGTTGCTACAGGAATTGACATGAGATAAGCCTCAGTTATTAGAAAATCACACTAACCCTCAGACTCAGTCACCGCGCGAATAATCAGTTCCTCACCACGTTCACGCACCAGCCCTTCGCCATTGTCTTTGGGATAATGAAGTTGAATATTGTCCTGCTCTAAACACGCACAGACAGTAAGCGCTGCCGAAAATAGGCTGTCTACTGTCATATTTAACAGGTGAGGCGACCGTTCATCTGATGATTCAAGATTGAAACAAGCACATATACGCAATAACAACTGCCGTCCTGCGCCGACAAACGATACGAATAGCGTCTGTGGCCATGCGCTATCTCTCCCCCTGAGTCAGAGGTTTCCAGGGCGAACCCGCCTGACGTTCACCGTTGAGCATTCGGAGGGTGAAAGAATCGCGCCATTTACAGGTAAACTCCCCCCTCCTCTTCATCTTCCCCACGGAGTTCGCCTTGCGTCTGTTCCACACCTCCGACTGGCACCTTGGCCAAAACCTGCACGGCCAGGAACGCGACTTCGAACACGCCTGCTTCCTTGAATGGCTGCTGCGCCAGATCGGCACCCAGCACCCGGATGTGCTGCTGATCGCCGGCGATATCTTCGACACGGTCAACCCGCCGCTCAAGGCCCAGGAGCGCCTGTATGACTTCATCATCAGCGCCCACGAACAAAACCCGAAACTGACCATTGTGATGATCGCCGGCAACCACGACTCCGGCTCGCGCATCGAACTGCCCGCGCCGTTGATGCGGCGCCTGCGCACTCATGCGCTGGGCCGCGTGTTGTGGCTGGAGGATGGCGAGCTGGACGCCGAACGCCTGCTGATCCCGCTGCCCGGTGCCAACGGCAAGGTCGCCGCCTGGTGCCTGGCGCTGCCGTTTCTGCGCCCGGCGGAAGTCACCGGCGCCCACCTCGGCGACGATTACCTGCGGGGGATTGGCCAGGTGCATGAACGGTTGATCGCGGCGGCCAATGCCAAACGCAAAAAAGGCCAGCCGTTGATAGCCATCAGTCACGCGCACATGGCTGGCGGTTCGGTGTCGGAAGATTCCGAGCGCAGCCTGATCATCGGCAACGCCGAGGCGCTGCCGGCCAGCTTGTTTGATAACAGCGTGAACTATGTGGCCCTCGGCCATTTGCACAAGCCGCAACGGGTCAATGGCGAAGAGCGCATTCGTTATAGCGGATCGCCGATTCCGCTGTCTTTTTCCGAAATCGGCTACAAGCATCAGATTCTCGATGTGACCTTCCAGGGCCAGTGCCTGGTGAGTGTCGAGCCGCTCCTGATCCCGCGTTCGGTCAACCTGCAGCGCCTGGAGGCCGCGCCACTGGCGGACATCCTCAAACAGCTGGCGGACTTGCCCGACATCGACCTGCTCGCCGAAACGCAGCGCCATCCGTGGCTGGAAGTGCGCGTGCGCCTCGACGAACCGCAACCGGACCTGCGCCAGCAAATCGAAACCGCGCTGCAAGGCAAGGCTGTGCGCCTGGTGCGCATCGCCGCCGACTATGCAGGCAAGCGCGGCAGTGACGACACCGACGAAGAACGCCTGGTCGAACTCGACCAGCTCACGCCCCAGGAGCTGTTCAGCCGCGCCTGGCAGGACAGCTACGGCAGCGAGGTGGATGAACAGACCTTGAAGGATTTCGCCGTGCTGCTCCAGGAAGTGCAACACGCGGGGGAACAGCCATGAAGATTCTTGCCATCCGCTTGAAAAACCTCGCCTCGCTGGCCGGCCCGTTCGAGATCGACTTTACCGCCGAGCCGCTGGCGAGTGCCGGGTTGTTCGCGATCACCGGGCCGACCGGTGCGGGTAAAAGTACCCTCCTCGATGCGCTGTGCCTGGCGCTGTTTGGCGCGGTGCCACGCCTGGGTGATACCGGCCAGGCCAAGATGCCGGACGCCGACACGGATATTTCCATCGGTGACCCGCGCACCCTGGTCCGACGCGGTACCGGCGGCGGCTATGCCGAGGTGGATTTCGTCGGCGTCAATGGCCGTCGTTATCGCGCGCGCTGGGAAGCCAATCGCGCCCGCGACAAGGCCAGCGGCAAGTTGCAGAACAGCCGCCAAAGCCTGATCGACCTCGACAGCGACCAACTGCTGGCCAGCCAGAAAACCGAATACAAGACCCAGCTGGAATTGGCCCTGGGCCTGAATTTCGAGCAGTTCACCCGCGCCGTGTTGTTGGCGCAAAGCGAATTCAGTGCGTTCCTCAAGGCCAATGACAACGAGCGCAGCGAACTGCTGGAAAAGCTCACCGACACCGCGCTCTACACCCAGCTCGGTCGCCGCGCGTTCGACAAGGCCAAGGAAGCCAAGGACGCGCACAAACACCTGCAGGACCAGGCCACCGGTGTGGTGCCCCTGGCCGCCGAGGCCCGCGCCGAACTCGACGAGCAATTCAACGCTGCCCAACAGCAGTTCAAGGCGCAACAGGCGCAACTCAAGCAGTTGGAACTGCAGCACACCTGGCTCAAGGAGCTGCGTGAGTGGCAAGACCGCCAGCTCAGCGCGACCGAGCAATTGCAGCGCGCCCAGGCCGAGTGGGACAGCCTGGGCCCGCAACGCCAGGACCTGAGCCGCCTGGACCAACTGGCGCCGCAGCGCCATCACTTTGCGCGCCAGGCCGAACTCGACAATCTGCTCACGCCCTTGGCCGCGCAGATTCAGGCGCATCTGGCGCAACAGGCCGAGCTGCAGACCCGCCAGGAGCAGGCACTCCAGCAGCAGGCGGCCGCGCACGCCGCGCTGGCCGAGGCCCTCAAGCAGCAAGCTGACGCCGCCCCGCTGCTGCTGCAAGCCTTCGCCGAACACAACACCCTCGCCCACTTGACCAAGGACCTGGCCAAGCGCACCGAAGACAAACTCCAGCAAGAAACCGCCTGCACCGAAGGCCAGGCGTTGCTCAAGGGCTTGCAGGACAAGCACACCCACGTTGCCGAGCGCCTGCAGCGGCTGGCCGCCGAGCTTGAGCGCAGCGCCGCCCTCGCACCACTGAGCGATGCCTGGAGCGCCTATCGCGACCGCCTGCAACAGCTGATGCTGATTGGCAATCGCCTGAACAAAGGCCAGGCCGAACTGCCGCAACTGGAACAGCGGGCCACCCGCGCCGCAGAAAAATTCGCCGAGCAACGCGACGCCCTGGACCTGCTGTATCAGGAAGCGGGTGCCGAACCCCATGCCGTGGCCGAGCAGATCCAATTGCTGGCCAGCCTGCTACAGGACAATCGCAAGCAACAGCGCGCCTTTGAAGACCTCACGCGGTTGTGGGACAGCCAGCAACAGCTGGACCAGCAGGCGAGCGCGCTGACGCAAAAACTCGCGGACGCCCAGCAACAACGCGAACAACTGAACCAGGCCGGCCTGCAAGCCAAGGCCGAGCTGACCGTCGCCGAGCAAACCCTGACGGTGACCAAGCAATTGCTGGAACGCCAGCGCCTGGCCCGCAGTGCCAGCGTCGAGGAGTTGCGCGAGCAGTTGCAGGACGACCAGCCGTGCCCGGTGTGCGGCAGCCATGAGCACCCGTATCACCAGCCCGAAGCCTTGCTGCAAAGCCTTGGTCGGCATGACGACAGCGAAGAGGCGGCGGCGCAGACAGCCGTCGACACGCTCAAGGAAAAACTCACCGAGCTGCGCGGCGAAGTCGGCGGCCTGATTGCCCAGCAAAAGGAATTCCTGCAACAACAGGAGCAGGTGGTCAGCCAACAGCAAGGCCTCAAGCCGAGCCTGGATGCGCATCCGCTGGCGGCCGCGCTGTTCAATCAGGACACGGCCAAGCGCAGCGACTGGCTGACCCAGCAACTCAGCCAACTGACCCAGAACATCGCCCAGGACGAACAGCGCCAAGGCGCCCTGCTCAACCTGCAACAAAACGCCGGCCGCCTGCAGCAACAACTGCAGGCAGCCCAGGATGCCAGCCAGCAGGCCCGCCAGTTGCTGGTGGACCAACAGCGCGAGCTGTCCAGCGACCGCGAGCGCCTCGACGAAGAACTCAACGCCTTCGCCAGCCTGTTGCCCGCCGATACCCTGGAAGGCTTGCGCCGCGAACCGGCCGCGACGTTCATGCAGTTGGACCAGCAGGTCAGCCAACGCCTGGAGCAACTGGGCCATCAGCGCGATGAACTGGCTGAGCAGCAGGAGCGCCAGCAGGCCATCGAGAAAGAACAAACCCACCAGCAACATCGCCAGCAGCAACTCGACGCCCTGCTCCAGCAGGTCGCGGAATTGGCCGCACAACGGCAGGCCGCCGAGGAAAAACTCAGCGCCCTGCTCGGCGAGCACTCCAGCGCCGAACACTGGCAGCAGCAACTCGACCAGGCGGTGGCGCAGTCACGCCAGAGCGAAACCGACGCCAACCAGCAACTGCAGGACACGCGCGACGCCTTGATCCAATTGGCCGCCGACCTCAAGGCCCAGCAGGAACGCCAGCAGGCGCTGCAAGCCGAGCAACAGGGTCTCGC
Organism: Pseudomonas sp. PS01298; assembly: GCF_029959745.1. NCBI lineage: Bacteria > Pseudomonadati > Pseudomonadota > Gammaproteobacteria > Pseudomonadales > Pseudomonadaceae > Pseudomonas > Pseudomonas sp. PS01298. Next base: position 12,020 of record NZ_JASCPP010000137.1, read on the forward strand.
CACGCGCCTGCAGGACTGGCGCGCGCTGCACCCCGAACTGGACGAAGTGGGCCTGGCCCGTTTGCTGGCCCTCGACGAGGCGCACATCAACGCGCTGCGCCAACAGTTGCAGCACAGCGAAAAAGCCGTCGAACAGGCCAAGGTCCTGCTGCAGGAACGCGAGCAACGCCTCGCCGAGCACCAGGCCCTGCACAACGGCAACCTGGAGGCCGAACACCTCGACAGCACCCTGGCCGCGCTCAACCAGCAACTGGCCGAGGGCGAGAAGCACTGCGCCGAACTGCGCGCGCGCCAGTCCGAAGACCAGCGCCGACAGGACGCCAACCATGCCCTCGGCGAGCAGATCGTCAGGGCTTATGACGAATGGCAACGCTGGGCCCGCCTGAATGCACTGATCGGCTCGGCCAACGGCGACACTTTCCGCAAGATCGCCCAGACCTACAACCTCGACCTGCTGGTGCACCACGCCAACGTGCAATTGCGCCAACTGGTGCGTCGCTATCGCCTCAAGCGCGGCGGCAGCATGCTCGGCCTGTTGGTACTGGATACGGAAATGGGCGATGAACTGCGCTCGGTGCATTCACTGTCGGGAGGCGAGACCTTCCTGGTGTCGCTGGCCCTGGCGCTGGGCCTGGCATCGATGGCGTCGAGTACGTTGAAGATCGAGTCGCTGTTTATCGACGAGGGCTTCGGCAGCCTCGACCCCGAATCCCTGCAATTGGCGATGGACGCCCTTGATGGCCTGCAGGCCCAGGGCCGCAAAGTCGCGGTGATCTCCCACGTGCAGGAGATGCACGAACGCATCCCGGTGCAGATCCAGGTCAAGCGCCAGGGCAATGGCTTGAGCACCCTGGAGGTCAAGTGAGCGAGGCGCTGCTGTATTCGTTCCGGCGCTGCCCGTATGCCATGCGGGCGCGGTTGGCGTTGCGCTATTGCGGCGTGCCGGTGCAGATCGTCGAGGTGAGCCTCAAGGCCAAGCCGGCCGCGATGCTGGCGCTATCGCCCAAGGGCACGGTACCGGTGCTGTGCGTCGACGGTCGGGTGATCGAGGAAAGCCTGGAGATCATGCAATGGGCCTTGGCGCAGCATGACCCTGAGGATTGGTTGCTCGGGGGTGACCCGCGGGTGCTGGAACTGATTGCCGAGAATGACCAGGTGTTCAAACATCACTTGAATCGATACAAGTATGCCGAACGCTACCCGCAGCAGCCGATGGAACATTATCGGGCCGAAGGCGAGGTGTTTTTGCAGCAGTTGGAGGGGTTGCTGGCGGAAAATGACTACTTGCTGGCCGGGCATTTAAGCCTGGCCGACGTCGCACTGGCACCGTTTGTGCGCCAGTTTGCCCATGTGGACCGCGAGTGGTTTGCCGGTACTCCTTATCACAGGCTGCAAACCTGGTTGCAACGCTTTCTGGAGTCGCCGCTGTTTGCAGCGGTAATGGCAAAACCTTCAGGCTGAGCGCAGATCAAAATGCGGGAGCGGGCCTCTTGGGGTGAAAGGGCCTCTCATGGTGGGCAGGCCTCCCATGGTGAAAGGACCTCTTTGGGGTGAGCTGGCCTCTTATGGTGAAAGGACCTCTTGGGAGGTGAGCTCGCCTCTCATGGTGAAAGGACCTCTTAGGGGGTGAGCTCGCCTCTCATGGTGAAAGGACCTCTTGGGGTGAGCTCGCTTCTTGTGGTGAGCGGGCTTGCCCCGCGTTGGGCTGCGCAGCAGCCCCAGGACCCGGCGCCTAGGTGTGTCAGGTCAAACCCGGGCGCTTGCAATGGGGCCGCTTCGCAGCCCAACGC
>NZ_JASCPP010000138.1:0-13723 GCF_029959745.1 Pseudomonas sp. PS01298
AGACCAGCCACCCTCTCCAGCAACTGACCCACCGCTTTCGCGAGCAAGCCCGCTCCCACAGTTTTGATCGCTGCTCGGGCTTGGGATTCGGGGTGCTGCGGCATTTGAGCGGAGGGTACAACTCGGTTCCAACCTTGAAATACATCCCAAATGTGGGAGCGGGCTTGCTCGCGAAGGCGCTAGACCAGCCACCCTCTTCAGCGACTGACCCACCGCTTTTCGCGGGCAAGCCCGCTCCCACCTTTATCGTGCCCACTCCAGAGGGAGTGAGGCGCTTAGATCCGCACGTTGCCGCGCGGCCCGGCGATTGCCCAGATGATCAGGCCCAGTACCGGCAACAACAGGATCAGCAGGATCCAGAGCACCTTGGCCCCGGTGCTCGCGCCGCTTTTGAACACGTTGATGATCGCCCAGATATCCAGCGCCAGGATGATCAGCCCGATCAGGCCGTTGAAAGTGGAACCCATGGTGTCGCTCCTAAGTGAGGGCATGCACTTGTAGGATAGTCAGCCCTGGCCGGGGTTCCGTTTTATTTCAGACGTGTACGGCGACTTTCAACGCTTCCAGGGACGGCTCGGCCTTGATGCCGACTTCAGTGCACAACTCGAGCACGCGCGGCAGGTCATTGCCGTAGACCAGCACGGCCTGGATCTCATCATCGAGCAATTGGCTGAAATCCAGCAGCACATAGCCGCCGTCTTCCGGGCTCAGGGCGCTCATCTGGATCTGGATACGATTGAGCGCGGTCAAGTCCTCGGTCTTGGCCAACTGCTTGGGCTTGAGGTTGAACGCCACACTCGGGCCGAACGAGGCGACGATCTGCGCAAACAGGTCGCCATAGGTATCGGCCTGGAACAGCACCGTGTCCGGCAGGCTGCCAACCACCACCCACTCGCCCAACGGGATCGGGAAGGTGTCGTCGTAGTTGATGTCCGGGTTGGCCGCCAGGAAGGCCACCGGGTCGGCGTAGGCCTGGGCCGCTTCATCGGCGATGCGCGCCACCTCGTCTGCGCCCATGACCCCGGCGCTGATTTTGCTGATGAGTTCGACGAGGGCGGTTTTCATGGGGTGATCCTGTAGCAGGCTGGTTTTCGAGGGCGCACAGCCTACACCAGTTTTTGCAACTGCGCCGCCGTATCCGTGGCCCCCATGGTCTGCGCCGCTGCCAGCGCCGTAGCGCCCTGGGCGTCGGTGGTCTTGGGGTTGGCGCCCTGGCTGAGCAGGTAGTCGACCATTTCCACGCGATTGAACATCGCCGCCATCATCAGCGCGGTGCGGCCATCGGAGGATGCCGCTTCGACGGGCGTGCCGCCTTCGATCAGCGCCCTGACCACCGGCAGATTGCCCTTGAACGCCGCACCGGCAATCGGCAACTGGTTCTTGTCATTCGCGATCAGCGGGTCGGCCTTGAATTCCAGCAGTACTTTGACCGCTTCGGCGTGGCCGTGGTACGCGGACAGCATCAGCAAGGTGTCGCCGTTGTGGTTGCGAAAATTCGCCGGCAAGCCCTTGGCCAGCAACGCGGCGAGCATGGCGGCATCGCCCTTGCGGGCCACGTCGAAGACTTGCTCGGCAAACTCGGCGGCTTCGTCTTCGGTCATTTGTTTGGCGTGGTCTGACATGTGGGAACTCCGTGTCTGGTACTGAATAGGCGCCAGTGTCGCGACGGAGTTCCCAGCTGTCATGGCTTTTTTGTCAAAAGCGCCCATAGGCAGAATCAATAGCGGAACTGCCCACCCTGGATCTGCGCGAGTAATTGCCCGGTCACCGGCACATAGCAGTCGGACCCCGGCAGCCACGCGTACACCGGGTCATTGCCCGCCTTGTCCGGGTCGAACGCCTCCTCCTTGAGCCGCACTTTCTGATACTTGAAGGTGCCGGTGGTTTCCATCTTCACCTTGATCCGCAGGAACAGTGGCACCGCATAGTGCGGCAGTTGGCCATGGGCAAATTGCAGCAGCTCGCGCATGTCCAGTGAGGCCAGGGATTCGCTCGGGGTGATGGCGACCATGCCCGCGCGGCCATTGGTGTTTTCGATTTCTACCCCATAGGCCACTACCTCGGCGATCTGCGGGTGCTGCAGCAGGACGTTCTCGACCTCGGTGGTGGAGACGTTTTCGCCTTTCCAGCGATAGGTGTCGCCCAGGCGATCGACAAATTGCGCATGGCCGAAGCCAATGCTGCGCAACAAATCGCCGGTGTTGAAGTAGCGGTCGCCCTTTTCAAACACGTCGGTGAGGATCACCTTGCGGTTCTTTTCCGGGTCGGTGTAGCCGTCGAACGGCGATTTATCATCGATCCGCGCCAGCAATAGGCCTTGCCCGCCGGTTTGCACCTTGCGCATGAAACCATCGGCGCCCCGGATCGGCTCACCGCTGTCGTGGGCGTAGTCCACCAGCGCCCAGTGTTGCAGGCAGAAGCCGATGGTGTTGTCGAAATTCAGCACGTTGGTAAAACCGATGTTGCCGTCGCTGGCCGCGTACAGCTCGCAGATATGCTCCACGCCGTAGCGCGCCTTGAACTGCGCCCACACGCCGGGGCGCAGGCCGTTGCCGACCATCTTGGTGACCTGGTTATCACGATCGAGCCCGCTGGGTGGCTGGTCGAGCAGGTAGCGGCACAACTCGCCCACGTAACCGAGGGTGGTGGCCTTGAACTTGCGTGCGTCATCCCAGAATTGACTGGCGCTGAACTTGCGGCGAATGGCAAAGCCCGACGCGCCGATAATCGCCGACCCCCAGCACACGCACAGGCCGGTGGCGTGGTAGAGCGGCAACGTGCAATAGAGGACGTCTTGCGGGCCCATGTCCAGGGCGATGCTGCCGAAACTCACGGCGGTCTTGGTCCAGCGGCCGTGCTTCATGATGCCGGCCTTGGGCAGGCCGGTGGTGCCGGACGTGTAGATATAGAAGCATGGGTCGTTGAAGAAAATCTGTGCAGTGCTGGCGGGGTTGTCCTCCGCGCACTCGGCGCTCGCGGCCAGCAGGTCGAGGTAGCCCTCGGGCACGGCGGCGGGTTGCTGGTCGGCGACAAACCAGGTACGCCGGGCCTCGATCTGCACCTGCTCACGTACTGCGTCATAGGCTGCTACCAGCTCAGCGCCCACCACCACCGCCACCGGGCTCACCAGGTTCAGGCTGTGCACCAGCGCACCCTGGGTCTGCGCGGTATTGAGCATCGCGCAGATGCCGCCGAGCTTGGCCACGGCCAGCACACTCAGCAGCAGTTCCGGGCGGTTTTCAATAAACAGCGCCACCACGTCGCCCTTGCCGATGCCCTCGGCCTGCAGGTGATGAGCGATACGGTTGGCGCGCTGGTTGGCTTCACGGTAGCTGAGCACGCGGTCGCCATACAACAGCGCCGCGCCATCGGGATTGCGCAGGGTCGCTTGCTCAAAGTGCCAGCCCAGGCCGCAGGGCTGTTGGGGATCGGTGACGTTGGCGGCACGCATGCCGCGCACCACCCGTGGCAGGGCTCGAACGATGGCGGGCATCTTACGCAGCATCATGCCCCAGGTGATCATGTCGTTTTGCGGATGGCTCATGGAGGAACGTCCTTTTTCTTATTCTTCGTATGATCCAGAAACACCGACTCTTTTGTAGGCAGAAGGCCGAATGCATTGAAGGAAAATACGTCAGCCCCTCTTCGGCTGTACACGCGGGATTTGAAAAGTTTTGTATCCCGAGGGGCGCGTGCTGAAAAAAGGAATTTAGCCGCGTGCCGGCAGTCTTTATGGATAACGGCACGCGCAATTCGCCGGGTTGAGCAGCGCAAAATGCAGGATGCATGATGGCCATTCATGCAAATTGCACGAAAACGAAAAATCTCGTTTTTTATAAGCTACTGATTTACAACGATATTTTTAAAACACACTAGCTGGCACAATCACTGCACCTATCACTCCATGCTTGCCAACTTGAGCCAACGGAGCTGATAGACATGAGCCTGATCCAAGATAAATTCGCTTCAGTATTCTCCAACTACGACGTCACCACCCAGCCACGTCCCGACGGCGGCATCCTGTTGACCCTGCGCAACAGCGAAGGCAAACAGGTCAAGCGTTCGATTTCCTACCAGCAGCTGCACACCGCCGATCAACTCACCTGGGTGATCAGCGCCATTCGCCGCGACCTGGCCGAACAAGCCAGTGAGTTGCCGCAGATCTCGATGCTGCAGAGCCAGAACCGTTTTGCCCTGCCGACTTACCATTCGGCCTGAGCAAGCAACCAAAAAAAGGGCCGCAATGCCGTTGAGCATTGCGGCCCTTTTTCATGGATTCAGCACAGGCCTCGGCGCGCCGCCTCGTTCATCGCCTGCACGCGGTTGGTGACCTCCAATTTGCCGTAGATGTTGCGCAAGTGGAATTTCACCGTGGCTTCGGACGTATTGCGTATCTGGCTGATCTCCCAGACCGTCTTGCCTTCCGCGGCCCAGCGCAGGATCTCCAACTCGGTGGGGGTCAAGGGCTTGCCGGACAAGCTCAGCCGCCGCCTGACGGCATCGGGCACGCAGTACGGTGACGACTCCTCTGTGCCTATCATTAAGTTCTCTCCCTTTTATTGGCGGACGCCCTGTCAGCATTCGGATTCCTCCTATTGACAGGTGATATAAACATCGATGCCGCAGAGAGTTACATAACGAATGGTATTAAGGCGTAGGGCCCGCAACAAACAGCCGGGCCTTACAGGAATTTAAGTTTCTTCCCACAGCAACTAACAACTCATCGGGGTTGATGTTTGTAATTCGCCGCAATCAGTCGTCCAATCCGGGGAAACGTCGGGCGATCTCATCTCCCGTGAACGCGGGTACCTGGCCTTGAGCGTTATTGAACAGCCGCAGCGTGACCAAGTGCGGGTTCTCGCCAATATCAAACCAATGTGCAATACCCGCCGGGATCACCAGCAGGTCATGCTTTTCGCAACGTATGGCGTACACATAGTCGCCAATGTGCAGGGTGTACAAGCCTTGGCCCGCAATAAAGAAGCGCACTTCGTCGTCACTGTAACGGCGCTCATCGAGGAACTGCGCGCGCAGTGAGTCTTTTTGCGGGTGGTCGCCGGTGACGCTGAACACGTCCACGCGCTCGTAGCCCAGGGCGTCGATCTGCGCCTGGTACGCCGCGATCATTTGCGCGTCGCTGGCCCCCTGCTCGATGAGTGCGGGCTGCCAGCGCTCGAACCGCACACCGTGCTCGGCGAGGGTCGCGGCGATGTCGTCGGCATGGGTCAGGACCTTGTTCGGGGTATCCGGTGAAGTGACGGGGTAGACGGCGACATAGCTCATTGAGGGTTTCCTTGGTTCTGCTCTTGCAATCGAAGACCGATGATAACGGCGGCGGCCAGGGCCGCGACGCTGGCGATGCTGAAAGTCAGGGTCGGCCCCAACAGGTTCCAACTGTAGCCGGAATACAGCGCGCCCAACGCGCCGCCGGTACCCGCCAGGGCGGCATACAGCGCCTGGCCCTGGCCTTGTTGTCTAGCGCCGAAGCTGCGTTGCACAAAGGCGATGGCCGCCGCGTGAAAGCTGCCGAAAGTCGCGGCGTGCATGACCTGCGCCAGCAGCAGCACCCAGAAGTACTCGGCAAACGATCCCAGCAGCAACCAGCGCAGGGCCGCCAGCAGGAAACTGGCCAGCAGCACCCGGCGCAGCGAAAAACGCGTGAGGATGCGGCTCATGCCGAGGAACATCAGCACCTCCGCCACCACTCCCAGCGCCCACAGCATGCCGATCGTGCCCCGGCTGTAGCCCAAGTGTTCCAGGTGCAGGGTGAGGAAGGTGTAGTACGGGCCGTGGCTCATTTGCATCAGCGCCACGCAGGCATAAAACGCCAGTACCCCAGGGCTGCGTAACTGCTTGAGGAACCCCTCCCCGGCCAGGCGATTGCCGTGGCTAGCGGGTTGCGCATTCGGCACCCACAGGCTGGCACCGATGATGCCGGCCATGATCACCACGACGACTACCGGGTAGATGTCCAGGCTCAGCCAGTCGAACAGGCGGCCCATGATCACCACGGTGAGGATAAAACCGATGGAGCCCCACAGGCGGATCTGGCTGTAGCGCGAGGTCTGTTTTTGCAGGTGCGCCAGGGTGATCACTTCAAACTGCGGCAGCACCGCGTGCCAGAAGAACGCATGCAGTGCCATCACCAGGGCCAGCCAGGCGTAGGTGTGGCTGACGAAGATCAGCGAAAAGCTCACCAACGTACACACCGCGCCAAAGCGCACGATGGCCAGGCGCCGACCGGTGTAGTCGCCGAGCCAACCCCACAGGTTGGGTGCCACGCAGCGCATCAGCATGGGGATGGCCACCAGCTCGCCGATACGCGCGCTGGAGAACCCCAGATGATCGAAATACAGCGCCAGGAACGGCGCCGTCGCCCCGAGCAGGGCGAAGTAGAACAGGTAGAAGCTGGAGAGGCGCCAGTACGGGAGGGCTGGGGTCATTACCGGGGCTGCATCGCCGCCCGGCAAGAACAAGCGCCCTTGCCACGGCAAGCTCGCTCCCCCCTACAGGCGGTCACAGCTGGCCCAGCACCGGGGTGGTCACCTGTACATCAGCGTTTTGCCCACGGTTGCGCAGCAGGTGGTCCATCAGCACGATGGCCATCATCGCCTCGGCAATCGGCGTGGCGCGAATGCCGACGCATGGGTCGTGGCGGCCCTTGGTGATCACATCCACCGGGTTGCCGTGCACATCGATCGAACGGCCCGGCGTGGTGATGCTCGACGTGGCCTTGAGCGCCAGGTGCGCAACGATTGGCTGCCCGGAGGAAATACCACCGAGGATGCCGCCGGCGTTGTTGCTGAGGAAACCTTCGGGGGTCAGCTCATCACGGTGCTCGGTGCCGCGCTGCGACACGCAGGCAAAACCGGCGCCGATTTCCACGCCTTTCACCGCATTGATGCTCATCAACGCGTGGGCCAGCTCGGCATCGAGGCGGTCGAAGATCGGCTCGCCCAGGCCCGGCTTGACGCCTTCGGCGACCACCGTGATCTTGGCGCCGACGGAATCCTGGTCGCGGCGCAACTGGTCCATATAGGCCTCCAGCTCCGGCACCTTGTCCGGGTCGGGGCTGAAGAAGGCGTTGTCTTCGACGCTGTCCCAGGTCTTGAACGGAATCTCGATTGGGCCCAGTTGGCTCATGTAGCCACGAATGACGATGCCCTGGGTCGCCAGGTATTTCTTCGCGATCGCGCCGGCAGCCACGCGCATGGCGGTTTCGCGGGCCGAGCTGCGGCCACCGCCACGGTAGTCGCGCTCGCCGTATTTGTGATGGTAGGTGTAGTCGGCGTGAGCCGGGCGGAACAGGTCCTTGATCGCCGAGTAGTCCTTGGACTTCTGGTCGGTGTTGCGAATCAGCAGGCCAATGGCGCAGCCGGTGGTGCGGCCTTCGAACACGCCGGAGAGGATCTCGACTTCGTCGGGCTCCTGGCGCTGGGTGGTGTGGCGGCTGGTGCCGGGCTTGCGGCGGTCGAGGTCACGCTGCAAGTCTTCCAGGGACAGCTCGAGGCCAGGCGGGCAGCCGTCGACAATGGCGACCAACGCCGGGCCATGGCTTTCGCCCGCGGTGGTGACAGTGAACAGCTTGCCGAAGGTATTGCCGGACATGCAGAGCGCTCCGTGAAATCAGTTGAATCAAGTCAACCGTAATAACTTAAGGCGGCCAGTATACGCAGGCTAACTCACTAGTTCATCCTCGAAACCTTACCGGTAGACGTTGGTCCAACCGGCACCTTCCCAATGATGGCGCGATGATGCTGCGAGTTCTGCTTTTGACCCTCACCCTGTTTTCCAGCCTTGGCTTCGCCGCCTCCCCTGTCGTCCTGCAACGGCCCATCAGCCTGGACACCGGCAGCGGCGAGCTGTTTGGCTCGCTCTTGTTGCCCAAATCCGACAAGCCGGTACCGGTGGTGTTGATCATCGCCGGCTCCGGTCCCACCGATCGCAACGGCAACAGTGCCGACGGCGCACGCAACGACAGCCTCAAGCGCCTGGCCTGGGTGCTGGCGCGGCACAACATCGCCAGCGTGCGCTACGACAAGCGCGGTGTGGCCGCGAGCCTGGCCGCCACCCCGGATGAACGCAACCTGACCCTGGATGCCTATGTGGCAGACGCCGTGGCCTGGGGCAAGCAGCTCAAGGCCGATGAACGCATGGGCCCGCTGATCCTGCTGGGCCACAGTGAAGGCGCATTGGTGGCTGCCCTGGCGGCACCGCAACTGGACCCGGCCGGGGTGATCTCGCTGTCCGGCAGCGCGCGGCCGGTCGACCAGGTGATCCGCCAGCAACTGGCCGACCACCTGCCACCTGCCCTGTTGCTGCGCAGCAATGAAATCCTTGATCACCTCAAGGCCGGCCAGGTGGATGCCGATGTGCCTGGCCCGCTGGAGGGTATTTTCCGTCCCAGCGTGCAGCCGTATCTGATCAGCCTGTTCCGCGCCGACCCGTCGGCGGCCTTCGCCAAGCTGAACATGCCGGCGCTGATCATCCAGGGCACCAACGACATCCAGGTTGGCGTCGACGATGCCCGCCAACTGAAAAACGCCAAGCCCGACGCGCAATTGACGGTGATCGAAGGCATGAACCACGTGATGCGCATCGTGCCCAATGACGTAAAGCAGCAATTGGCCTCCTACAATGACCCGCAACTGCCGCTCGCCGCCGAGTTGGGCAGCCGCCTGGTGCGCTTTATCGACGGACTTCAACCCCGTTAAGCGACAATTTGCCTCCAGTCCTGCAGAAACCGGCCGATAAGCCCTGAGTCGACAGCAAAAAGACTGTCGACTCGCTGGGCTTGGACAGGATCGCGCCGCATGACAACCACTGAAGCAACACCGGAACCAATCGCCGACACCCCGGCTGAAAAAACCGAGGCCGTCGACGCGGCGCCCCTGCCGTGGGCGGATGTTCAGGCCGAGCATTTCAAGATGCTGCGCCTGGCGCCGCTGGCTACCGACCGCGCCACAGGCGTGCGGCCATTGCGGTTCGTGCAGTTCGGCTATGCCGAGCGCCACGACAAACGCCACAGCCTGTTGCGCATGGTCATCCAACTGCCGGGGCAGCGCGTGCGCCGTGAGCAGAACCATCTGGATATCTGGGTCGACCATGACACGCACCGCGTGCACTTCGGCCCGGGCAACAGCCTGGAAATCGAACCGGCCAACCGTGGCATCGGTCGCTTCCTGGTGGCCCAAGGCGCCGCCTGGGCGAAGAAGAAGTGGTCACACTACCGCGTCGACGGCGTCGACCTGGCCAATAAGGACGCCCTCAACGAATCCACGCGCCTGCGCCGCGATCACTTCCTGCGCATCCAGGGGTTTGATGTGGCTTACGCCGATGTGCAGCACCTCAAGGGCAACGTTCAGCCGGGCAAGGTCAGCGACGTGCTCGACAGCTGGAACACCGAGAAAGTGCAGTTCGTGGAAATTCTCGAAGCCGCGCAGATGCTGCAACAGGCCGAGCAGAACCTGGCGGAGCAGGAAGTGAAGCTGCGCAAGGAAGAAGAAAAGGTCACCAAGTTCAAGCGCGAAGACAGCGGCTTGCGCTTCACGATTACTTGCCTGGTGGCGTTTACCGTGTTTCAGGCGGGGTTGTTGATCTGGATTGCCACTCACCGGTAATGCAACTGTAGGCGCCCGGTTTGCCGGCGATGGTGGCCTCAAGAGAGCCATCGCCGGCACGCCGGGCGCCTACAGGGCGTGCTTCACACCCGAGCGGCAAAGACCGCTTGATGCTGGCGGCACTGCTCGGCCGTCAACATGAACACCCCGTGGCCACCGCGCTGGAACTCCAGCCAGGCGAAGTCCACTTCCGGATACAGCGCCTCGACGTGCACCTGGCTGTTGCCCACTTCGACAATCAACAAGCCCTTCTCGGTCAGGTGGTCTGCCGCTTCGGCCAGCATGCGCCGCACCAGGTTCAAGCCATCATCGCCACAGGCCAGGCCCAGCTCCGGTTCGTGCTGGTATTCGTCCGGCATGTCGGCGAAGTCTTCGGCATCCACATACGGTGGGTTCGACACGATCAGGTCGAAGCGCTGGCCCGGAAGGCCGTCGAAGCCGTCGCCCTGCACGGTGTAGACGCGCTCGTCGACACCATGGCGCTCGATGTTCTGGTTCGCCACCTCAAGCGCTTCGAAGGACAAGTCGCCCAGCACTACTTCGGCGTCCTGGAACTCGTAGGCACAGGCAATGCCGATGCAACCGGAGCCGGTGCACAGGTCGAGGATGCGCGCCGGTGGCTGGGCCAGCCAGGGTTCGAAGCGGTTTTCGATCAGTTCGCCAATCGGTGAACGCGGGATCAGCACGCGCTCGTCGACGATAAACGACATACCGCAGAACCAGGCCTCTTTCAGCAGGTAGGCGGTAGGCACGCGCTCGTGGATACGTCGATGCAGCAAGCGCTGCACGTGGGAGATTTCCTCTTCTTCCAGATTGCAATCCAGGTAGCTGTCGGCGATTTCCCACGGCAGGTGCAGGGCGCCGAGCACCAATTGTCGGGCCTCGTCCCAGGCGTTGTCGGTGCCATGGCCAAAAAACAGGTCTTCCCCATGGAAACGGCTGACAGCCCAACGGATGTGGTCGCGCAAGGTGCGCAGGCGGGAAGTGATCACGGGGGCAGACTCCTGGAAAAAACGACTGGCGATTCTAACAGCCTTCGCCTGTACCGACGATGTACGAAAAGCCCAGGCCATACGTCGGATTTCATCCAAATTGCCATCATTCGGTTAAACAAGCCGCCCACTTGACATGGCTGCACGTCAACAACGGCGTACCTTACGATGGTAGCGATTCACAGAACCGCTCAGCCAGTGGACAATGTCACAAAAGCCCCCCTCACAGGAGCCCCAGAATGTCCGTTCCAAAGACGATGTTTCAACTCAGCGGTCGTGGTTATGCGGCAGCCAACCTTGGCCATGCGACCCTCGTGATCATCGATGCCCAGAAGGAATACCTCAGCGGCCCGCTCGCCCTCTCGGGCATGGACGCGGCGGTCGCCAACATCCAGCAACTGGCCGCTGCCGCGCGCAACGCCGGGCGCCCGATCGTGCATGTGCGTCACCTGGGCACCGTTGGCGGCCTGTTCGACCCGCAAGGTGAGCGCGGCGAATTCATCCCCGGCCTGGAACCTGTCGGCGACGAGACCATCATCGGCAAACTGCTGCCCAGCGCGTTCCACGGCACTGGCCTGGAAAAACACCTGCAGGACCTTGGCTCCCTGGACCTGATCGTCTGCGGTTTCATGAGTCACTCCAGCGTCAGCACCACCGTGCGCGCCGCCAAGAACCTGGGCTTTCGCTGCACCCTGGTCGAAGACGCCTGTGCGACACGCGACCTGCCCTACAAGGGCGGCATCCTCAGCGCCGAGCACGTGCAACAGACCGAAATGGCCATCATGGCCGACAACTTCGCGACCCTCGCGCTGACCAAAGATCTGATCTGATCGACCCATGGGATGAGCGGCGCGGCATGTTTTATGTCCCGCTCATCTGCAAATGCCTGTCATTTGCTGCAATTACCTCGGGTACAGGAACAACCTGTGTATCTTCCGGTCGAAGGGCCGATACCCTGGAGGAAAGGTCGGAATGAAGATATCCGATGGTTTTGATGCTCGTCGCTTGCGCCCCAAGGGCCCGAGCAACTGGCGTCTGCGCCTGGTGGCCGGCATTGCCGCGCTGCTGGCGATTTTTGGTGTGCTGCTGGCGGGTGCGGGTGCCGCTGGTTTATTCGGTCACTCGCCGGCCCTTGGCGAACTGAATGCCAGCCCCGGTGGCTCGGCGATCTTGGCGATCATTGGCCTGCTGGTGCTGTGGCTGGGCGTCTGGCTGTGGCGTCGCAGCCGTCGGAAGATGCGTCAGCCGTTGTCGCTGAACATCGCTTCACACCTGATGAAAAAGCACGACTGATGGCGCTTGGATAGCGTTTCCTGCGCCCTGGCCGCCGCGATTTAGGTAAACTGCCCGCCCTTCGCGGAGGCTGACATGCAAGACGACGATTTTTCCCTGTTCAAAAACGAGCTGCGCGGCGTCAAGCCGATCAAGCACGACCGCGCCGACACCGGCAAACCCAAGGCCGACCGGGCGCAGATCGCCAAACTGCGCCAGGCTGCATCCGTGCGCACCGACGCCACCACCGTGGATGGCCTGTCGGACCAGTTCGTGATCGACGTCGGCCCCGAAGACGAACTCATGTGGGCCCGCGACGGCGTGCAGGAAAGCCAGATGCGCAAGCTCAAGGCCGGCCAGATTCCGTTCGAAGGCAGCCTCGACCTGCACGGCATGACCGTGGAAAAAGCCCGCGAAACCCTGTGGGCCTTCCTTGCCGAAGCCACCAAATTTGAAATCCGCTGCGTGCGCGTCACCCACGGCAAGGCTGTGCGACTGGACGGCAAGCGTCCGATGATCAAAAGCCACGTCAACACCTGGCTGCGCCAGCACACCCAGGTACTCGGCTTCACCTCCTGCCAGGCCCGCCACGGCGGCGCGGGGGCAGTGTATGTGATGCTCAAGCGCACCATGATGGAAGGGCGTGACGAGTAACAAGTGCCATCGTCAGGCTTGCAGCGATGTGCCCGCCACCGTAACCTTGCGCTTTGCGAAAATCCCACAGGTAGTTTCATGTCCCTGGAACAGAATTACACCGCGATCCTCGGCCAACTCGGCGAGGACGTTTCCCGCGAGGGCCTGCTCGACACGCCAAAGCGTGCCGCCAAGGCGATGCAGTACCTTTGCCGCGGCTATGAACAGACCCTGGAAGAAGTCACCAACGGTGCCTTGTTCAGCTCTGACAACAGCGAAATGGTGCTGGTCAAGGACATCGAGTTGTATTCGTTGTGCGAACACCACCTGCTGCCGTTTATCGGCAAGGCGCACGTTGCCTACATCCCGAGCGGCAAAGTGCTGGGCCTGTCGAAGGTCGCGCGGATTGTCGACATGTATGCGCGCCGCCTGCAGATCCAGGAAAACCTCAGTCGCCAGATCGCCGATGCGGTGATGCAAGTGACGGGTGCCCTGGGCGTGGCCGTCGTGATCGAGGCCAAGCACATGTGCATGATGATGCGCGGTGTCGAGAAACAGAATTCCTCGATGATCACCTCGGTGATGCTGGGTGAGTTCCGCGAAAACGCGGCCACCCGCAGCGAATTCCTCAGCCTGATCAAGTAATCGTCTGAGTAGGAAAAAACCGGCGTTCATCGCCGGTTTTTTTTCGCCTGCAGAAATCAGGTAAGCTGCGGCCCCTTCTTCATGGGCAAGAGGTTTCAGCCATGTTCGTCAAAGCACTTCGAGTGGGCCTCGGCCACGTCATCATCGCGGGCGACTTCCTTACCCGTCCGCGTAAAAAGCAGCGCCCCGCCGAACAACAGGCACAGGTCAACGAAGCGGCCAAGGGCCTGACCCTGTATCAATTCCACGCCTGCCCGTTCTGTGTGAAGACTCGCCGCACCCTGCACCGCCTGAATGTGCCGGTGGCGCTCAAGGATGCGAAAAACAACGAGCAGGACCGCCAGACCCTGCTGGAGCAAGGCGGCAAGGTCAAAGTGCCGTGCCTGCGCATCGAAGAAAACGGCCAGACCACCTGGATGTATGACTCCAAGGTCATCATCGATTACCTGGACAAGCGCTTCGCCGCCGTCTGACAAACACTGAAGATCAAACGTGGGAGCGGGCTTGCTCGCGAAAGCGGCGGATCAGTCAATCAATCTATCGACTGACACAGCGCATTCG
>NZ_JASCPP010000139.1:0-13609 GCF_029959745.1 Pseudomonas sp. PS01298
GGGCTGCGCAGCAGCCCAAAACCCAAACACCTCGGTTTGCCTGAAACAACGCACCGATTCCTGGAGGGGCCGCTTCGCAGCCCAACGCGGGGCAAGCCCGCTCACCACAAAAGCCGCCGGCGCCCCCACTAAGCAGGCATAAAAAAACGCCCCCGGCCTTTCGACCGGGGGCGTTTTTCATTCAGCCTGAGTTAACTCAGTTCTTGGCTTTCTTGGCAGCGCGGGTACGCTCACCTTCGTCCAGGATCTTCTTACGCAGGCGGATCGACTTCGGCGTCACTTCGCACAGCTCGTCGTCCTGGATGAATTCCAGGGCCTGTTCCAGGGTGAAGCGAACAGGTGGAACCAGGGCGATGGTTTCGTCTTTACCCGAAGCACGCATGTTGTCGAGCTTCTTGCCTTTGGTTGGGTTGACGCCCATGTCGTTGTCACGGCTGTTCAGACCAACGATCTGGCCGTTGTAGATCTCTTGACCGTGTTCAACGAACAGCTTGCCACGCGCCTGCAGGGTTTCCAGGGAGTAGGTCAGTGCCTTGCCGGTTTCAACCGATACCAGAACACCGTTCTGACGGCCGGACATGTCGCCGGACTTCATGGTGTCGTAGCGATCGAAGATCGAGGTCAGGATGCCAGCACCGTTGGTCAGGGTCAGGAACTGGTTACGGAAACCGATCAGACCACGAGCAGGGATGTTGTATTCCAGACGTACACGGCCCTTGCCATCCGGCACCATGTTGGTCAGGTCGCCCTTACGCAGGCCCATCTCTTCCATGACCTTGCCCTGGGATTCTTCAGGGGTGTCGATGGTCACGTTTTCGAACGGTTCCTGCTTCACGCCGTCAACCTGACGGATGATCACTTCAGGACGACCAACGCCCATTTCGAAGCCTTCGCGACGCATGGTTTCGATCAGTACCGAGAGGTGCAGCTCACCACGGCCGGAAACCTTGAACTTGTCAGCCGAGTCGCCTTCTTCAACGCGCAGAGCAACGTTGTACAGCAGCTCTTTGTCCAGACGCTCCTTGATGTTACGGGAGGTCACGAACTTGCCTTCTTTACCGCAGAATGGCGAGTCGTTTACCTGGAAGGTCATGGAAACGGTTGGCTCGTCGACGGTCAGGGGCTTCATCGCCTCGACAGCGTCCGGGTGGCACAGGGTGTCGGAGATGAACAGCGAGTCCATACCGCTGATGCACACGATGTCGCCAGCAGCCGCTTCTTCAACGTCGATGCGGTGCAGACCGTGGTGACCCATCAGCTTCAGGATACGACCGTTGCGCTTCTTGCCGTCGGCGCCGATAGCGACAACCGGGGTGTTCGGCTTGACGCGACCACGAGCGATACGGCCAACGCCGATAACACCCAGGAAGCTGTTGTAGTCCAGTGCGGAGATTTGCATCTGGAACGGACCGTCACGGTCAACAGCCGGCGCAGGTACGTTGTCGACGATCGACTGGTACAGCGGGGTCATGTCTTCAGCCATGTCGGTGTGGTCCAGACCGGCAATACCGTTCAGGGCCGAGGCGTAGACGACTTTGAAGTCCAGCTGTTCTTCGGTGGCACCCAGGTTGTCGAACAGGTCGAAGATCTGGTCCAGAACCCAGTCCGGACGCGCGCCTGGACGGTCAACCTTGTTGATGCACACGATCGGACGCAGGCCGGCTTCGAACGCCTTCTTGGTCACGAAACGGGTTTGCGGCATAGGGCCGTCTTGAGCGTCAACCAGCAGCAGAACGGAGTCAACCATCGACATTACGCGTTCTACTTCGCCGCCGAAGTCGGCGTGGCCCGGGGTATCCACGATGTTGATGTGGTAGCCGTTCCAGTTGATAGCGGTGTTTTTTGCCAGGATGGTAATACCGCGCTCTTTTTCCTGGTCGTTGGAGTCCATCACGCGCTCGTCGTTGAGCTCGTTGCGCTCCAGGGTGCCGGATTGACGCAGGAGTTTGTCTACCAGGGTGGTTTTACCATGGTCAACGTGAGCAATGATGGCGATGTTACGTAGATTTTCGATCACTTGTGTATCTCGATCAGAGGATTCGGTGTGCTGACAGGTCGTGGCAGCGATTAACAGTAGAGTCAGGCCTTGCCGTTACAGCTTGACGGCAGAGTCGGGGGGCCGGTGACGCAGGCCACAGGCAAACAGCCCCGGGCTCTTAGCTCGGTCGATAAACGCGCACATTGGCATACCCCTCACTGAGCAAATGGTGAGCATGCAGGCGACTCATCACGCCTTTGTCGCAATACAGCAGGTACTGACGGCTGTTATCCAGTTCCTTGAAACGCGCGTTCAATGCATAGAACGGCAGCGTTTGTACGTCGATGCCGGCGATCTCCAGCGGCTCATCTTCAGCGGCATCCGGGTGACGGATGTCGACGACGATCTGGCCGGCCAGGGCTTCGCTGACTTCTTCGATCTGCACATCCTGGCCCAGTTCATCAATGACACGATCGATCGGGACCAGCTTGGCGTTCTCGAGCGCACGCTCCAGAATCGCCATGTCGAATTCTTTTTCTTCATGCTCCACGCGATGACGCTTGGCGTGGGTCTTGGGGTTCACCGAGATGACCCCGCAGTACTCGGGCATGTGCTTGGCAAAGTCGGCGGTGCCGATCTGCTCTGCCAGGTCGATGATGTCCTGCTTGTGGCTGGCGATCAGCGGGCGCAAGACCAGCTTCTCGGTGACACAATCGATGATCGACAGGTTCGGCAGCGTCTGGCTGGACACCTGGGAGATCGCTTCACCGGTCACCAGCGCGTCGATCTGCAATTGATCGGCGATTCGGGACGCAGCGCGCAACATCATACGCTTCAATACTACGCCCATATGACTGTTATCGACTTTGCCGAGAATTTCGCCCAGCACTTCCTCGAACGGCACGCTCACAAATAGCACGCGCTGGGAGCTGCCGTACTTCTTCCAGATAAAATGCGCGACTTCCATCACGCCCAATTCGTGTGCACGCCCGCCCAGGTTAAAGAAGCAAAAGTGGCTCATCAGGCCGCGGCGCATGATCTGGTAGGCCGCCACCGTGGAATCGAAACCGCCGGACATCAGCACCAGGGTCTGTTCCAGGGCGCCCAGCGGGTAGCCGCCGATGCTGTCGTGCTGGCTATGGATCACAAACAACCGTTGGTCGCGAATTTCCATGCGCACTTCAATTTGCGGCGCCTTGAGGGAAATTCCGGCTGCGCCGCACTCGCGACGCAGCTTGCTGCCGACGTATTTTTCGACATCCATGGAGCTGAACGGGTGCTTGCCGGCACGCTTGCAGCGCACCGAAAAGATCTTGCCTTCCAGCGCGCTGCCGTAGTGCTGCTTGCACTTTTCGGTGATGTCGTCGAAGTCGCCCAGCGGGTACTCGTCGACCTGCAGGAAATGCGCGATGCCCGGCATGCAGCTCAGGCGCTCAGTCATATCCTTCAAGGCTTTGGCGTCGGTTACGCGGGTTTCCAGCTCGAGGTTGTCCCACACGCCGTTCACCACCACAGCCGGGTCCAGATCGCGGAGCACGGCACGGATGTTCTTGGCCAACTGACGGATGAAACGCGTCCGTACCGGTCGGCTCTTGATGGTGATCTCGGGGAAGACTTTAACGATTAATTTCATGGAAACAGCGCGCGCAGGGCCTGCCGAAAAAGGGGGGCGCGGATTATAGCGGAAATCGCTCAAGGTTTAACCAGTTAATATGCATCAGCCGCTTCACGCACCAAAACGGGTCATTTATAGAAATTAACGCTACATTGCAGTGCGCTATTTATTCCGTTTCAGCGGATTGCACCTTTATAGGGGCCATTTTGAAGCAAAAAGGCCATGTTGGCGCACTGGCATGCAATTTGCTCTCTTGTGAGGCAGGTTGCCATGGCGGAGTATCCGCGCCGGCATCACCCACATTCTAAGGGCTAACTCCACTACCCCAGCCCGAAGCCACCCGGAGGACACCATGTCGAAGTCGGTTCAACTCATCAAAGATCATGACGTTAAATGGATTGATCTGCGCTTCACGGACACAAAAGGCACTCAGCACCACGTGACCATGCCGGCTCGCGACGCGCTGGATGATGCTTTCTTCGAAGAAGGCAAAATGTTCGACGGCTCCTCCATCGCCGGCTGGAAAGGCATCGAAGCTTCCGACATGATCCTGATGCCGGACGACAGCACTGCCGTGCTGGACCCGTTCACTGAAGAAGCCACCCTGATCCTGGTGTGCGACGTGATCGAGCCTTCGACCATGCAGGGCTACGACCGCGACCCACGTGCGATCGCCAAGCGTGCCGAGGAATACCTGAAGTCCACCGGTATCGGTGACACCGTATTCGTAGGCCCAGAGCCAGAATTCTTCATCTTCGACCAAGTCAAGTTCAAGTCCGACATCTCCGGCTCGATGTTCAAGATCTACTCCGAACAAGGTTCGTGGATGTCCGACCAGGACGTGGAAGGCGGCAACCATGGCCACCGTCCAGGTATCAAAGGCGGCTACTTCCCGGTTCCACCGTTCGACCACGACCACGAAATCCGTACCTCCATGTGCAACGCCATGGAAGACATGGGCCTGGTCATCGAAGTGCACCACCACGAAGTGGCCACTGCCGGCCAGAACGAAATCGGTGTGAAGTTCAACACCCTGGTTGCCAAGGCTGACGAAGTTCAGACCCTGAAGTACTGCGTACACAACACTGCCGTGGCCTACGGCCGTACCGCTACCTTCATGCCTAAGCCACTGTACGGCGATAACGGTTCGGGTATGCACGTTCACCTGTCCATCGCCAAAGAAGGCAAGAACACCTTCGCTGGCGAAGGTTATGCCGGCCTGTCCGACACCGCCCTGTACTTCATCGGCGGTATCATCAAGCACGGTAAGGCCCTGAACGGCTTCACCAACCCGTCGACCAACTCCTACAAGCGTCTGGTCCCAGGTTTCGAAGCACCAGTGATGCTGGCCTACTCGGCTCGCAACCGTTCTGCCTCGATCCGTATTCCTTACGTGTCCAGCCCTCGCGCTCGCCGTATCGAAGCACGCTTCCCGGATCCAGCAGCCAACCCGTACCTGGCCTTCGCTGCCCTGGTAATGGCCGGCCTGGACGGTATCCAGAACAAGATCCACCCTGGCGACGCCGCCGACAAAAACTTGTACGACCTGCCGCCTGAAGAGGCCAAAGAGATCCCACAAGTGTGCGGCAGCCTGAAAGAAGCCCTGGAAGAGCTGGACAAGGGCCGTGCGTTCCTGACCAAAGGCGGCGTATTCAGCGACGACTTCATCGATGCCTACATCGAGCTGAAAAGCGCAGAAGAAATCAAAGTACGCACCTTCGTACACCCACTGGAATACGAGCTGTACTACAGCTGCTGATCCGGTAGCGCTGCGTAACGTGGCGTGATGAAAAAGACCTCCTTCGGGAGGTCTTTTTTTTGCCTGCACATCATGAAAAATGCAGGCGCGGGCTCGCGCGTGATTGCGCCGCATCCAGTACCTGTTGTATTGACTGACACTGCCATCGCGGGCAAGCCCGCTCCCACAGGAGATCGCCTTTGAAGCTTCGACTTGCCTCTGTCCTATTATTTATCAGCGCCAATGCACTCGCCGCCCCACCGACCTTGGAGCCTTTGCTCAACAGCATCGCCGAACGCCTGGAGATTGCCGATCAGGTCGCGCTGAGCAAGTGGGACAGCAAAAAGCCCGTGGAAGACAAGAAGCGCGAGCAAGAAGTGATCGCCAGCGTCATCGCCCAGGCGCCAACCTACAAGCTGGCGCCCGCCGCGGCCGAGCAGTTTTTCTCGGCGCAGATCGAAGCGAACAAACTGGTGCAGTACACCCATCTGTCCGACTGGCAGTTCCAGGGCAAGGCGCCGGACGATCCGCGACCGGACCTGGTCAAGCAGATCCGCCCGAAACTGGATGAACTGCAAAAACGCCTGCTGCAGCAACTCGCCGACTTCACCCCGCAGCGCACCGACGCGCAGTGCCCGCAATGGCTCGCCTCAGCCGTGCACGAGCCACTGAATGATCCGCTGCGCCAACTGGCAATGATCCGCGCCACCGCCGAGCTGTGCATCCACAAAGGCTAAAAGCTGCAAGCCCATCAAAACTGTGGGAGCTGGCTTGCCT
The DNA here is from genome assembly GCF_029959745.1 of Pseudomonas sp. PS01298. Taxonomy (NCBI): domain Bacteria; kingdom Pseudomonadati; phylum Pseudomonadota; class Gammaproteobacteria; order Pseudomonadales; family Pseudomonadaceae; genus Pseudomonas; species Pseudomonas sp. PS01298. The sequence continues at coordinate 6,109 of NZ_JASCPP010000139.1, forward strand.
GCGATAGCGCAGGCAAGCCAGCGCCTCCATGCGCGCAACCTTTCAAGTCATCCCCTCACTTCCTGAACAACCTTCACAAAACCGCACTATATTGGTGCGATAGGCTGCACCCTTCCCACCTGTCCAGCCCATTTTGGTTCGATTCTTCCCGATCAAGCTGGCAGAACGCCACAGTTTCGCGCCTAAAACCCCTATTTCAGGGCTTTAACGCTTCTTTTCGGAGCCTTGGTTTGGTTTTTGCATTTTCCTTGTATCAGCGTGTGCCTCAAGCCCGCGCCATGCTCCAAAAGAGGTCCTGATGACCATCAGCGATGCACTGCACCGTTTGCTACTCGACAACCTGACCACCGCGACCATTCTGCTCAATGACGATCTGCGCCTTGAGTACATGAACCCGGCGGCGGAGATGCTCCTGGCCATCAGCGGCCAGCGCAGCCATGGGCAGTTCATCAGCGAGCTGTTCACCGAATCGGCCGAAGCCTTGAGCTCGTTGCGCCAGGCGGTGGAGCAGGCACACCCGTTTACCAAGCGCGAGGCGATGCTCACGGCCCTGACCGGCCAGACGCTGACCGTCGACTACGCCGTGACCCCGATCCTGAGCAACGGCGCCACCCTGCTGCTGCTCGAAGTCCACCCCCGCGATCGCCTGCTGCGCATTACCAAGGAGGAAGCGCAGTTGTCCAAGCAGGAAACCAGCAAGATGCTGGTGCGCGGCCTGGCCCACGAGATCAAGAACCCCCTCGGCGGGATTCGCGGCGCGGCGCAGCTGTTGGCCCGTGAGCTGCCGGACGAAAACCTCAAGGACTACACCAACGTCATCATCGAGGAAGCCGACCGCCTGCGGAACCTGGTGGACCGCATGCTCGGCTCCAACAAGCTGCCGTCGCTGGCGATGACCAACGTGCACGAGGTGCTGGAGCGTGTCTGCCAACTGGTCGAAGCCGAAAGCCAGGGCTGCATCACCTTGGTGCGCGACTACGACCCGAGCATTCCCGACGTCTTGATCGACCGCGAGCAGATGATCCAGGCAGTGCTCAATATCGTGCGCAACGCCATGCAGGCCATCAGCAGCCAGAACGAACTGCGCCTGGGCCGCATCAGCCTGCGCACCCGTGCCCTGCGCCAATTCACCATTGGCCACGTACGCCATCGCCTGGTGACCAAGGTCGAGATCATCGACAACGGCCCGGGCATTCCTGCGGAACTGCAGGAAACCATTTTCTTTCCCATGGTCAGCGGCCGTCCGGACGGTACCGGGCTGGGCCTGGCCATCACCCAGAACATCATCAGCCAGCACCAGGGTCTGATCGAATGTGAAAGCCATCCTGGCCACACCACGTTCTCGATCTTTCTGCCTCTGGAACAAGGAGCCCCATCGACATGAGCCGTAGTGAAACTGTCTGGATCGTCGATGACGACCGTTCTATCCGCTGGGTCCTCGAGAAAGCCTTGCAACAGGAAGGCATGACCACCCAGAGCTTCGACAGCGCCGACGGGGTGATGAGTCGCCTGGCTCGCCAGCAGCCGGATGTGATCATCTCCGACATCCGCATGCCCGGCGCCAGTGGCCTGGACCTGCTGGCACGGATCCGCGAGCAGCACCCGCGCCTGCCAGTGATCATCATGACCGCGCACTCGGACCTGGACAGCGCTGTCGCGTCCTATCAGGGCGGTGCTTTTGAATACCTGCCCAAGCCGTTCGATGTGGACGAGGCGGTGGCGCTGGTCAAGCGCGCCAACCAGCACGCCCAGGAACAGCAGAACCAGGAAGCGCCACCCGCCCTGACCCGCACCCCGGAAATCATCGGCGAAGCGCCGGCGATGCAGGAAGTGTTTCGCGCCATCGGGCGTTTGAGCCACTCCAACATCACCGTGCTGATCAACGGCGAGTCGGGTACTGGTAAAGAGCTGGTGGCCCATGCCCTGCACCGTCACAGCCCACGGGCCGCGTCGCCGTTCATTGCCTTAAACATGGCGGCGATCCCCAAGGACCTGATGGAGTCCGAGCTGTTCGGCCATGAAAAAGGTGCCTTCACCGGCGCAGCCAACCTGCGTCGCGGACGCTTTGAACAGGCCGACGGCGGCACGTTGTTCCTCGACGAAATCGGCGACATGCCGGCCGACACCCAGACGCGCCTGCTGCGTGTATTGGCAGACGGTGAGTTCTACCGCGTCGGCGGGCACACGCCGGTCAAGGTCGACGTGCGTATCATCGCCGCGACGCACCAGAACCTGGAAACCCTGGTGCACGCGGGCAAATTCCGTGAGGACTTGTTCCACCGCCTCAACGTGATCCGCATCCATATTCCGCGGATGTCGGACCGTCGTGAAGACATCCCGACCCTCGCCCGCCACTTCCTCAGCCGCGCCGCCCAGGAGCTGGCCGTCGAGCCGAAGCTGCTCAAGAGCGAGACCGAGGAATACCTGAAGAACCTGCCGTGGCCAGGCAACGTGCGCCAGCTGGAGAACACCTGCCGCTGGATCACGGTGATGGCTTCCGGGCGCGAAGTGCACATCAGCGACCTGCCGCCGGAGCTGTTGAGCCTGCCACAGGACTCGGCGCCGGTGACCAACTGGGAACAGGCGCTGCGCCAATGGGCCGACCAGGCCCTGGCTCGCGGCCAGTCGAACCTGCTGGACAGCGCCGTACCGGCCTTCGAGCGAATCATGATCGAAACCGCCCTGAAACACACCGCCGGCCGCCGCCGCGATGCCGCCGTGCTGCTGGGCTGGGGCCGCAACACCCTGACGCGCAAGATCAAGGAGTTGGGGATGAAGGTCGATGGCGGGGATGATGACGAAGGTGATGAGGCCTGATCACTCATCCCTGATCCACTGAAGATCTAATGTGGGAGCCGGGCTTGCCCGCGATGGCGCTGTGTCAGTCACTGGATGTATCGACTGACACAGCGCCATCGCAGGCAAGCCAGCTCCCACATTTGTTTTGTACCAGACTAACGACTGTGCACCGCTTCAATGCACCATGAACCGGCATCGGGCACGTATACCAAGCGCAAAACAGCCGCCTGATTAAGAAAAAACCAAATCGCAAAAACACCAAAGCCCCGTATTCCGGGGCTTTGCGCTTTTTGGCAATTTTTTTTGGCATACATTGCAAACTCTGGCACGCGCCCTGCAATAACCCTTGTACTACCCAGTTTCGGGGACCTTGGTACAGGCAGGCCGAGAATCCCCTCTTTACACCCGGGGTGCTTGATGCGAATCGCGTCGCGCTCCACACCGCTTTGGGGAACCTCGGTACAGGCAGGCCGGGGATTCCCTCTTTAACACCGAAGCCGTAATGGCTTCACCCCGTTTTGGGAGCCCTGGTACAGGCAGGCCGGGAACTCCCTTCTTTACACCCGGGGCTTATGTGGCACAGCGCCCATAGCCCCAGCCCGTTTTGGGGACCTTGGTACAGGCAGGCCGGGGATTCCCTCTTTTATTGCTCTTGGAGATGGATCTCCAGCCGCCAGCGTCCATCGGCCTTCTCCCCTTTCCACTCCCCGCGCAATGGCCGAGCCGCCACCAGGTTCAGCAGCAAGCCGCCATCGGTCTTGCGCACGCGCCAGTTCACATCCTTATCGTTGACCTTGAGTTGCCCACCGGCCGCCTTGCCTTGCGCATCAAACAGCAGCGCCACGGTGCCATCAACCAACTCGCCGTGCAGCTTGGGTTCGCTGTTGAACCACACCACCACGCCGTCTGCCACTGTCTCGATCTGCTGCAATTCGACCGGGTCAGGGGTGGTCAGGCGGCCGATCATCAGGCCGATCATGAGGCCAACAATCGCCAACGAGCCCATGACCTTCGGGAATAGCTTCGGCCTGGGGTCTTCTTCAGGGGTAGAATGCAGCGCATCTTTGCCTTCGGAGCCGTGCATGTTTCACGTCATCCTTTTTCAACCAGAAATTCCGCCGAATACCGGCAACGTTATCAGGCTGTGCGCCAACAGTGGCTGCCACCTGCATTTGATCGAGCCGCTGGGCTTCGACATGGACGACAAGCGCCTGCGCCGCGCCGGCCTGGACTACCACGAGTATGCCACCCTGCAGCGCCACGCCGACCTGGCCAGCTGCCTGGAAAGCCTGGGCCATCCACGCCTGTTCGCGTTCACCACCAAGGGTTCGCGGCCGTTCCATGACGCCAGCTTTGCCGAAGGCGACGCCTTCCTGTTCGGCCCGGAAAGCCGCGGCCTGCCGGCCGAGGTGCTCGACGCCCTGCCCGACGGCCATCGCCTGCGTTTGCCGATGCGCGAGGGCTGCCGCAGCCTGAACCTGTCCAACACCGTGGCCGTCGCGGTTTACGAAGGCTGGCGGCAATTGGGGTTCAAGTAACACCCAAAACAAAATGTGGGAGGGGCTTGTGTGGCAACCGGGCTTCTGTGGGAGCCGGGCTTGCCCGCGATGCAGGCACCTCGGTGTCTCAAAAACACCGTGGTGACGCTATCGCAGGCAAGCCAGCTCCCACAGAAAACCGGCTCTCACACAAGCCCGCTCCCACATTGGATCGGCGTCGTTGCTCAGAACAGCTTACTGAACCGTTGGCGAGCCTTCCTGTTGCATGCGCTGCAGCTCTTGGGCGTACAGGGCATCGAAGTTCACCGGCGCCAGCATCAGTGCCGGGAACGAGCCACGGGTGACCAGGCTGTCCAGGGTCTCACGGGCATACGGGAACAGGATGTTCGGGCAGAACGCGCCCAGGGTGTGGCTCATGGACGCTTCGTCCAGGCCCTGGATCAGGAAGATGCCAGCCTGTTGCACTTCAGCGATGAAGGCCACTTCTTCGCCGTTCTTGACGGTCACCGACAGGGTCAGCACGACTTCGTGGAAGTCGCCTTCCAGTGCCTTTTGGCGAGTGTTCAGGTCCAGCGCAACGCTTGGGGTCCATTCCTGACGGAAGATCGCCGGGCTTTTCGGCGCTTCGAACGACAGGTCGCGCACATAGATACGCTGCAACGAGAATTGTGGGCCTTGAGCTTCTGCTGCTTCGGTGTTCTGTTGGTCAGTCATCTCAGATCCTTGATCTTGGGGTCTTTTAGGGGTTGGGAGTCAGACGAGCAGCAGCGCATCGAGTTTACCCGCGCGCTCCAGGGCGAACAGGTCATCGCATCCACCGACATGTTTGGCGCCGATCCAGATCTGCGGCACGGACGTGCGCCCCGCCTTCTGGGCCATTTCGGCGCGCACCTGGGGCTTGCCGTCGACCTTGATCTCTTCGAAGGCAACACCCTTTTTCTCCAGCAAGGCCTTGGCCCGCATGCAGTAAGGGCACCAATCGCTGGAATACACGACAACCTGGCTCATATCACTTCACCAGCGGCAGGTTATCGGCCTTCCAGCTGCCGATACCGCCGGACAGTTTGGCGGCGGTAAAACCGCTCTTGAGCATCTCGCGGGCGTGGGTGCCGGCGTGCTGGCCTTGGGCGTCGACCAGGATGATGGTCTTGGCCTTGTATTTTTCCAGCTCGGCCAGGCGCGCGATCAGCTTGTCCTGCGGAATGTTCAGGGCGCCAACGATATGACCGGCGGCAAATTCCTTGGCCGCACGGATATCCACGACAACGGCCTCATCCTTGTTGACCAGCGCGGTCAGCTCCGACGTGCTCAGGCTGCGGCCACCGCGGCTCAATTCATGAGCGATCAGCAGCGCCAGCAGGATGACGAAGGCACCCGCGAGCAGGTAGTGGGCAGTGGCAAATGCAATCAGGTGATCAACCATCAAGGAGGTTCCAGGGCGTTAAAATGGCGGTAAGTATACACAGCCGCCAAGGGGGGCCAACCCCCGTAAAGCGGTGACGTGGTCGGAACTTCGCTTTAAACTGCCACTCCCTTTTCAATTGTCTTCCTTTATTAACGCCGCGAGAGGATCTATGACTACTACGCCTAAACCTTTGGTCCTGATAATTCTCGATGGCTTTGGACACAGTGAAAGCCACCACGACAACGCCGTATACGCGGCCAGGAAGCCCGTGCTCGACCGCCTGGTCGCCACCGTTCCCAACGGCCTGATCTCCGGTTCCGGCATGGACGTGGGCCTGCCGGATGGCCAGATGGGCAACTCGGAAGTCGGCCACATGAATCTCGGCGCCGGACGAGTGGTCTACCAGGACTTCACCCGCGTGACCAAATCGATCCGCGATGGCGACTTCTTCGAGAACCCGACCATCTGCGCAGCAGTCGATAAAGCCGTCGCGGCCGGCAAGGCCGTGCACTTCATGGGCCTGCTCTCGGACGGCGGCGTGCACAGCCACCAGGACCACCTGATCGCGATGGCCGAGCTGGCCTTCAAGCGCGGCGCCGACAAAATCTACCTGCACGCCTTCCTGGACGGCCGCGACACTCCGCCGAAAAGCGCGCAATCCTCCATCGAGCTGCTTGACGCCACCTTCGCCGCCCTGGGCAAGGGCCGCATTGCCAGCCTGGTCGGCCGTTACTTCGCCATGGACCGCGACAACCGCTGGGACCGCGTGGCACAGGCCTACAACCTGATCGTCGACGGCCAGGCCGAATTCAACGCCGCCACCGCCCAGGAAGGCCTGGAAGCCGCCTACGCGCGTGGCGAGAGCGATGAATTCGTCAAGGCCACCACCATCGGCGAGCCGGTGAAAGTCGAAGACGGCGACGCCGTGGTGTTCATGAACTTTCGCGCCGACCGTGCCCGCGAGCTGAGCCACGTCTTCGTCGACGCCGGTTTCAAGGACTTCGAACGCGCGCGCCAGCCGAAAGTCGAATTCGTGATGCTCACCCAATACGCCGCCAACATCCCGGCCCCGTCGGCTTTCGCCCCGGGCAGCCTGGAAAACGTGCTGGGCGACTACCTGGCGAAAAACGGCAAGACCCAGCTGCGGATCGCCGAAACCGAGAAGTATGCCCACGTGACCTTCTTCTTCTCCGGCGGGCGCGAAGAGCCGTTCCCGGGCGAAGAGCGCATCCTGATCCCGTCGCCAAAGGTCGCCACCTACGACTTGCAGCCGGAAATGAGCGCGCCGGAAGTCACCGACAAAATCGTCGACGCCATCGACAACCAGCGTTATGACGTGATCGTGGTCAACTACGCCAACGGTGACATGGTCGGCCACAGCGGCAACCTCGAAGCTGCCACCAAGGCGGTGGAATGCCTGGACCTGTGCGTCGGCCGCATCGTTGACGCGCTGGAAAAAGTCGGCGGCGAAGCGCTGATCACTGCCGACCACGGCAACTGCGAGCAGATGTCCGATGAATCCACAGGGCAAGCCCACACTGCCCACACCACCGAGCCAGTGCCGTTCATCTACGTCGGCAAGCGCGACCTGAAAGTGCGCGAAGGCGGCGTGCTGGCGGACGTGGCGCCGACCATGCTGAAGCTGATGGGGCTGGAGAAACCGAAAGAGATGACCGGCACTTCGATCCTGGTCTAAGTTTCGGATACACCACAAAGCAGTATGGGAGCGGGCTTGCCCGCGATAGCGGCAGATCAGCAGACATTTATATGGCTGATCCAACGCCATCGCGGGCAAGCC
>NZ_JASCPP010000013.1:0-86440 GCF_029959745.1 Pseudomonas sp. PS01298
GGGCTTGCTCGCGAATGCAAAGGATCAGCCAATCAATTCGTTGACTGACACACCGCTTTCGCGAGCAAGCCCGCTCCCACATTGAGTCCACGGCGTGACTCAAATCGCAGACAAAAAAAGGCCCGCTGAATCAGCGGGCCTTTTTTTGTCTGCGGTTCAGATCAGAACCTGAACACTTCCATATCCGTACGAATCGGCGTAGCCATCGGCATCTTCGGTTTTTCCGGCGCTGCCGGCTTGGTCTGTACCGGGGCTTGCTTACGCGGGGCCTCGGCAATCGGCGGCTGGTTGGCCAATGGCTTGAGGGCCACCGACAACTGCTGTGCCAGATGCTGCAGCAACACGCCCTGGGCCTGGACCTGGGATGCGGTGGTGCCGGTGTGCTCTTCCTGCAGGTGCACGATGCGGTTATCGCGCACCTGGCCGCGACGGTCGATCAAGCGCCATTGCGCATCGAGGATCGCCGGCTGCGAAGCGCCGGAGTCGAGCCGGGTGATGGTCAGCAGGACCTGCACATCCGGGGTAAAGCCGGTTGGCGCGGGCGCGAGCACCACACGCTGGCTGTCCAGGTGACCCGCGACCTGGCGCAACATCAGCTGGTTGATATCGGAGGACAAACTGCCCGCCCAACGACCATCGGTGGAACCTTGCAGGCTGCCGTCGTTCTGACGTTGCAGCAGGGTTTCACGTTGCAGGTAGTCAGCCACGACCACCGGACCCAGCAAAACCGCCATGCCAGCGGTTTGCGCTGGCTGCGCCGGACTTCCGCTGTCCAGCTGGTACAGCGACACCGGCTGGTGTGTGCTGCAACCCGCCAGCCCCAAAAGGCCAGCGAGCATGAAAATAAAAGGAAGGCGTGGAGCAGTCATCATCCCATCCAGGTGGCTGCCACAAGGCGAACCACAATGTAATACTTAAAAATAACCTAAACACGCTCGGCCACGCCGGCGCTGGAAAGGCCATATCATCCGTGAATATGCGCCATGACTCCAGCGCCAAAGCGTCGATCTACGCGTTAAATCGTAGATCGAGGGCTCTAAACCACCTTAAACAGGTGTTTCCACCAACAAAGCATCCACCCGCTGGAAGCCACGCGGCAGTTTGTTGCCACGACGGCCACGCTCGCCCTTGTAGTGCTCCAGGTCGTCTGGGCGCAATGACAATGTGCGCTTGCCGGCCTGGAGGACCAGGGTGGCACCTTCCGGGATCACCGCGATGTCGGTCACGTACTCTTCGCGACTGGCCACCCGCTCACCGGGAATACCAATGATCTTGTTGCCCTTGCCTTTGCCCAACTGCGGCAGATCGCTGATCTTGAACACCAGCAGGCGCCCTTCGGTGGTCACCGACGCCAGCCAATTGCTCTCGCGATCGTCCACCGGCCGCGGCAGGATCACCTTGGCGTTGTTCGGAAGGCTCAACAGCGCCTTGCCCGCCTTGTTCTTGGCCTGCAGGTCTTCACCCTTGACCACGAAGCCATAACCCGCGTCGGAGGCGATCACGTACAGCGCATCGTCGTCCGGCAGCAGCACACACTCGAAATTCGCCCCTGGCGGCGGCGTCAGCCGGCCGGTCAACGGCTCGCCCTGTCCGCGCGCCGATGGCAAGGTGTGGGCCGGCACCGAGTAACTGCGCCCGGTGGAGTCGATAAACACCGCAAACTGGTTGGAACGCCCGGCAGCGGCGGTCTTGAAGCCATCGCCGGCCTTGTACGACAAACCAGTGGCGTCAATATCATGCCCTTTGGCGGAGCGAACCCAACCCTTTTCCGACAGAACGACGGTAATTTTCTCGTTCGGCAGCAGCTCTGTTTCGGTCAGGGCCTTGGCTTCAGCGCGCTCGACAATCGGCGAGCGGCGGTCGTCGCCATAGGTTTCGGCGTCCTTGATCAGCTCGCTGCGCACCAGTTTCTTGAGCTTGGCTTCGCTGCCCAGCAGGGCCTGCAGCTTGGCTTGCTCCTTGAGTAGCGCGTCCTGTTCGTCGCGCAGCTTCATTTCTTCCAGCCGCGCCAACTGACGCAGGCGGGTATCGAGGATGTAGTCAGCCTGGATCTCACTCAGCTCGAAACGCGCGATCAGCTCGGCTTTCGGGTGCTCGGCGGTGCGGATGATGTGGATCACTTCATCCAGGTTGAGGTAGGCAATCAGCAAACCGTCCAACAGGTGCAGGCGGCGCTCGACCTTGTCCAGGCGGAATTGCAGGCGGCGACGCACCGTCTGGATACGGAATTCCAGCCACTCCACCAGCAGGTTGCGCAGGTTTTTCAGCTGCGGCTTGCCGTCCAGGCCAATGATGTTGACGTTGACCCGGTAGCTGGACTCCAGGTCAGTACTGGCGAACAGGTGCTGCATCAGCACTTCGTGGTCGACCCGGCTGTTGGTCGGGATGATCACAATGCGGCAGGGGTTTTCGTGGTCGGACTCGTCACGCAGGTCGGCGACCTGCGGCAATTTCGACGGCTTTGCCTGCATCAGCGCGGCGATCTGCTCCAGCACCTTGGCACCGGACACCTGGTGCGGCAGCGCGGTAACAATAATGTCGCCATCTTCGATGTGGTACACCGCGCGCATGCGCACCGAGCCCTTGCCGGTCTCGTACATCTTCAGCAAGTCGGCGCGCGGGGTGATGATTTCCGCTTCGGTCGGGTAGTCCGGCCCCTGGATATGCTCGCAGAGCTGCTCCACGGTGGCCTTGGGCTCATCCAGCAAGCGGACGCAGGCGGTGGCAACTTCGCGCAGGTTATGCGGCGGTACGTCGGTGGCCATGCCGACCGCAATACCGGTGGTGCCATTGAGCAGGATGTTCGGCAAACGTGCCGGCAACACCAGTGGCTCGTCGAGTGTACCGTCGAAGTTCGGGCCCCAGTTCGCGGTACCCTGGCCCAGCTCGCTGAGCAGCACTTCCGAATAACGCGACAGGCGCGCTTCGGTGTAACGCATGGCCGCAAAGGATTTCGGATCATCCGGCGCACCCCAGTTACCCTGGCCGTCCACCAGCGTGTAGCGATAGCTGAACGGCTGGGCCATCAGCACCATGGCTTCGTAGCACGCCGAGTCGCCGTGGGGGTGGAATTTACCGAGCACGTCACCGACGGTACGCGCCGACTTCTTGTGCTTGGAATCGGCGTCCAGGCCCAACTCACTCATGGCGTAGATGATGCGCCGCTGTACTGGCTTCAGGCCGTCGCCGATATGCGGCAAGGCACGGTCCATGATCACGTACATGGAGTAGTTGAGGTAGGCATTTTCGGTGAAGTCAGCCAGCGACCGGCGTTCTACGCCATCTAAGCTGTCTGCGAGGATGTCACTCATGCGGGCCTCATCATTATTGGGTAAGGCGCAGCGGAACTGCCGCTGCGCTGATTCGATTCAAAAAGGGCGTGGCTCATGGCTGGGCGCTCCAGCCACCGGCCGGGGCGGCAAAACGATAGACCACCGGGCGCTTTTCACCATCGGCGCGAGGGCCGAAATTGTTGTCGATGCCGATCCACGCACCGTCCGCGTCCACCACCAGGGCTTCGGCCAGGCCGTAAGGCTGGGCATAGCGGCGCTCGGGCGTCAGGGTCTCGTCGGCGAACGACCAGCACAGCTCGACTTTGGCCGTGACCGCATCGCGCCGGCAAATCTGGAACGCGTTGCGCTCCAGGGTAAACAGCTTGCCGTTGAACAGGGCCAGGTCGGCAAAATCCTTCGAGACGGCCTTGGCATTGGTGAACTGCGCCGGCTGCACTTCCTGCCCGGCCTCGCTCAACAGCACACAAGGGCCATCACAGTCCCACAGGCTTTGCGGGCGCTTGATGGAAATCAGGCCGCGCCGCTCACGCTCTGCAGCCAGCCAGATCTGGTTGCCCTCGGGGTTCACCGCCAAGCCTTCAAACAAGGCATTGAAGTGCAGCAACATGCCACTGGCGCGGGCTTCACGGACCATGCCCGGGGCAATTTTCAGCCACTCAGGCGCACCGTCCACCGGCACTTGCAGCACAGCGGCATGGGCTTCGCTGACAATGTAGCGGTTGCCCGCGGCATCGCAGCTGATGCCCTCAAAATCCAGGTCGCCACCGCGAATGAACGAGGCAGCCTTGGTGCGCGAACGCAAGCCCCAGGGCAACCCGGACTCCGGCACCGGCGGCACCTCGATCTTGACGGTTTCGGCCTGCCAGGTCGGCGCGCTGATGTCCAGGCGATAGATCTGGTCGTCGTCGCGGTCGGAAACCGTCCACAGCGCCTTGCCACACAGCGCCAACCCCGACAGGTTACCGCCGCGCATGCCGTCCACCGCGTGTTCAGACACCAGTTTCAGCTCTGCCACGGGCGCGGCGATCACCGGAGTGGCCGCCAACCCGCTCAACATCAGGCTCGCCAGGGCGAAACCTGTGCGCATCAGCCCAGAACCTCGGCCAGGTTGCCTTTGGATTCCAGCCAGGACTTGCGGTCCGGCGCACGTTTCTTCGCCAACAGCATGTCCATCATTTCCGAGGTTTCGGCGAAGTCTTCGCCCAGCGTCAACTGCACCAGGCGCCGAGTGTTCGGGTCCATGGTGGTTTCGCGCAGTTGCGGTGGGTTCATTTCACCCAGGCCTTTGAATCGCGTGACCTGTGGCTTGCCGCGTTTTTTCTCGGCGACCAGGCGGTCGAGAATGCCATCGCGCTCGGCCTCATCGAGGGCGTAGTAGATTTCCTTGCCCAGGTCGATACGGTACAGCGGCGGCATGGCGACGTAGACGTGACCGGCGTCGACCAACGGGCGGAAGTGCTGCACGAACAGCGCGCACAGCAAGGTCGCGATGTGCAGGCCGTCGGAGTCGGCGTCGGCGAGGATGCAGATCTTGCCGTAGCGCAGCTGGCTCATGTCTGCAGCGCCCGGATCGACGCCGATGGCGACGGCAATGTTGTGCACTTCCTGGCTCGCCAGTACTTCGCTGCCATCGACTTCCCAGGTGTTGAGGATCTTGCCGCGCAACGGCAGGATCGCTTGGAACTCCTTGTCCCGCGCTTGCTTGGCGGAACCACCGGCGGAGTCACCTTCGACCAGGAACAGTTCGGACCGCATCGGGTCTTGCCCGGCGCAATCGGCGAGCTTGCCAGGCAGCGCCGGGCCTTGGGTAATGCGCTTGCGCTCGACCTTCTTGCTGGCCTTCAGACGACGGCCGGCGTTGTTGATCGCCAGTTCGGCCAGGGCCAGGCCCAGTTCCGGGTGTTCGTTGAGCCACAGGCTGAATGCGTCCTTGACCACGCCGGAGACAAACGCCGCCGCCTCGCGGGACGACAGGCGCTCTTTGGTCTGGCCGGAGAACTGCGGCTCCTGCATCTTCATCGACAGCACGAACGCGATGCGCTCCCACACGTCTTCCGGAGCCAGCTTCACGCCGCGCGACAACAGGCTGCGGTATTCGCAGAACTCGCGCATGGCATCCAGCAGGCCCTGGCGCAAACCATTGACGTGGGTACCGCCCTGGGCGGTCGGGATCAGGTTGACATAGCTTTCCTGCACACTGTCGCCGCCTTCCGGCAACCACAGCAGCGCCCAGTCGACGGCTTCTTTATTACCGGCCAGGCTGCCGCAGAACGGCTCGTTGGGCAGGCGTTCGAACTCGCTGACGGAATCTTCCAGGTAGGAGCGCAGACCGTCTTCGTAGTGCCACTCGACCTTCTCGCCGGTGCCTTTGTCTTCAAAGGTGACCAGCAGGCCCGGGCACAGCACGGCCTTGGCCTTGAGCACGTGCTTGAGGCGGCTGATGGAGAATTTTGGCGAATCGAAGTATTTCGGGTCCGGGGCGAAGTATACGCTGGTACCGGTGTTGCGCTTGCCCACGGTGCCGATCACAGCCAGGTCGGTGGCTTTATAGCCATCGGCGAAGGTCATTTCGTATTCGTTGCCGTCGCGCTTGACCTTGACCCGCACCAGGGTCGACAGGGCGTTGACCACCGAAATACCCACACCGTGCAAGCCACCGGAGAACTGGTAGTTCTTGTTGGAGAACTTGCCGCCGGCGTGCAGCTTGGTGAGGATCAGCTCGACGCCCGAGACGCCCTCTTCCGGGTGAATATCCACGGGCATGCCGCGACCATCGTCGGACACTTCTAGGGAGTGGTCAGCATGGAGAATGACATGCACCGACTTGGCGTGGCCGGCCAAGGCTTCGTCGACGCTGTTGTCGATGACTTCCTGGGCAAGGTGGTTCGGCCGACTGGTGTCGGTGTACATGCCGGGGCGTTTGCGCACCGGGTCGAGGCCCGAGAGGACTTCGATGGCGTCGGCGTTATAAGAGCTAGCGCTGGGAGTGGCCATGGGGTCTCGTCGTGAGTCGTTCGATTAAAAAGTGACCTGCGACTTTATAGTGCTGCAAAGTCGAAGGATTGATACTGATCTGCGCCAATGCCGGCAAAGCTGAGCAGCGCCGGCAATTGCTGGGCGAAGCCCTGGTAACCATGGTCGCCACCGGCCTGGATGCGCAAGGCACAGGCTCGGTAATACTGCTGGGCGAGGCGATAATCCAGTGTTTCATCGCCGGTCTGCAACCACACCTGATACCGCGCGGCATCCTGGGGCGCCGGTACTTCCAGCTCGGCCAGCGCCGCGACATGGTCATGGGTCAGTTCCCAGGTTTCATCGGTGTAGAGGTTCTTCTGGGTGCCCAGGTAACCGTCGAACATCCGGTGGGGGCTGACCGCCGGGTTGACCAGCAGCGCCTTCAGGCCATGGCGTTCGGCAAGATGGGTTGCATAGTAGCCGCCGAGTGAGCTGCCGACCAGCAGTGGCCGCCCCAGCAGGGCAATGGCTTCCTCCAATTGAGGAATTGCCTGACGGGGATGGTGATGCAGGGCCGGCACACGCAGCTGGTCGCCCAGGCCGAGGTTGTCCATCACGGTCACTAACTGGCGGGCCTTGTTGGATGCGGGCGCGCTATTGAAGCCGTGGATATACAGGATCGAAGCGGACATGCCGGGCTCTCCATGCTTGCGCCAAAAAAGGCGCAGTTTACAGGGATCGGGGTGGCATGTGAGTCCCTCTATCTGAAGGACACAGAAGATCCACTTCGGGCGCTGGCTTGCCAGTGATGGCGGTGTTTACCGCCGTTAATAGCCGTTGCTGCCGTAATCGATGGTAAAGGCGAAGCCTTCGACGCGCTCTACGCCGGTCTCCAACCGTCCGTCGGCATGCAGGCGCAGCCAGCGGTAGCCCGGCGCTTGCTCGCTGACCTGGAAATCCTCACTGCCCGGCGCGAACTGGATGCAGGTCGACGGTGAGGCCAGCAGGCGTACGCCATTGCGCTCGCGGTCGATCTCCTGGTGCACGTGACCCCAGAGCACCGCCCTGACCTGCGGGAAACGGTCGAGCACGGCAAACAAAGCCTCGGGGTTGCGCAAGCCGATGGGCTCCATCCACGCGCAACCGATGGACACCGGGTGATGGTGAAAGCACACCAGGTGATGGCGGTTCGGGGCTTCGCTCAAGGCCTGAGCCAGCAGTTGCAGCTGCTGGTCCTGCAGGTAACCCGGCACAGAGCCAGGTACCGCGGAGTCCAGCAAGGTAATGCGCCAATGGCCGACATCCACTACCGGCTCCAGCAGCGCGCTGCCCGTGGTCGCCTGAGCCATGATCTGCGGCTCATCGTGATTGCCCGGAATCCAGCGCGCCGGAGCGCTGATCTGCTCGCTGAGGTCGCGAAACTGCTGGTAAGACTCCAATGTGCCGTCCTGGGACAGGTCACCGGTGGCCAGCAGCAAATCGATCTGCGGCTGCTGCTGGCGCACCAACTCGATCACCCGTTGCAGGCTTTCACGGGTGTTCATGCCCAGCAGCGTACCGTCGGCCTCGGCAAACAGGTGGCTGTCGGACAGTTGCACCAGCAACGCCGGCGCATCAGGGTTCAAGGTGGATACGCTCGGCAAGGCGCTCTCCCAAGGCAATCACAGGAATGGAGGGTTGGCGTGATTATGCTGGGGCAGGACGCAAAGAGGAAACCTAAGGAAGCTGACGCAGTTCACATCTACCGCACAACTTCAAACTCATGCCCCAGGGCCAGGCAGTGGTTCAACCATTCGCCGAGGAACACATTCAGTTGTGCTTTCTCATCGGGCTGGTGCATGAACACGTTGGGGTAAGGATAGATGCTGCGAAAGCGTCGTGCATGTTCCGCGCTGATCACTTCGGCCATTCGCGCGTCGTGGTACACCTGCACTTCCAGCTGTGGCACCGGCAGCCAGGGCAGGCTGTGCTCCTGGCGCACCCGCAGGGTGGTGGTGTACGGACAGTTGACGATGACTTCCAGCGCCAGCACGCCGAGCATCTGGTCCCCATGGGTGACACCGATGCGCCGCGCCTCTGGCGTGTGGCGCATGTCGGGAAGCAGGCGCATCAGCCGCGCGTAATTAGCCTCGCAGGCGGCTTGCAACCCGATCAGGTCGACTCGATAGCGTTCACGTGCCTTTACTGCCATAACCCCCTCACTTCCGCGCGATTAAGCGCAAGCCACTGCAGGGCAATGATGCTGGCTGCATTGGAAATTCTGCCGTCGCGCACCGCCTGCAGGGCATCTTCGAAGGCCCAGGTGGTGACGCGGATGTCTTCAGCTTCTTCTTCCAATCCATGGACGCCACCTACACCGGCGCTGTTGCAGCGGCCCAGGTACAAGTGCACATATTCAGTACTGCCGCCGGGCGACGGGAAATATCGCGTGATCGGCCACAGCGCCGAGAATGTCAGCCCAGCTTCCTCCTCGCCCTCGCGGTGCGCAACCTCCTCGGGTTGCTCGTCCTTGTCGATCAGGCCGGCGACCATCTCGATCAGCCACGGGTTGTCGGTACGGCCCAGGGCGCCGACGCGAAACTGCTCGTTCAGCACCACTTCGTCGCGCTGTGGATCGTAGGGCAGCACACACACGGCGTCGTGGCGAACGAAGACTTCGCGGTTGATCACCCGGCTCATGCTGCCGTCGAACTTCTCGTGGCGCAGTTGCATGTGATCGAGCTTGTAGAAGCCCTTGTGGAGATTATCGTGCTGAACAATTTCGATTTTGCTCGGCTTCGATTTTGCAAAGTCCGTCATGTCCCATCCTCGTTAAGCCTGCGCATTTGGCGCCATCCTAACGCGCTCATGCCCCTTGGTGCAGCCCCTTTCCGGTTGCCGGGATAGACGGCGAGCGTCAAACACACTCTAATCAGCTTAGTGGCGAACTGACTGCCCTGCCGGTAGTCGAAGCTCCACAAATTTCGCTCTTATCGATAGACGAAGGACATCCATGTCGCTTTTAAAAATCGCCTCCGTGGCCTGCATCGCATTGACCCTTGGTGCCTGCCAAAGCCTGTTCCAACCCAGCTATCGTGCACCCCTGGAAGCCACTCGCGACGCCACCGAGCAAAGCAAGCCAGGCTGCGCCAGCACCGACTGCCCGCTGGTGAATATCGACACCGTGCACTTTGCCAAGGAACCCAAGCTGGACGCGTTGATCGAACAACGCCTGCTGGAAATGACCCGCACCACCCCGAGCGACCCGCTGCCGACCAGCCTGGAAACGTATCGCGAGCAGTTCCTCAAGACCGCCGCGCCACGTAACAGCATGTACTTGCAGGCCAAGGTACGCGAACAGCATGACGGCTTGGTGATCATCGAACTGTCCAGCTACCTGGATCAGGGCGCGACTCACGGCGAGCCCGGCCGCGCGTTCATCAACTACTCGCGCCAGCAGCAAAAAGCGCTGGCGCTGACCGACATGCTGCTGCCCGGCAAGGAAGAGGCTTTCTGGAAAGCCGCCCAGGTCGCGCACAACAGCTGGCTGATCAGCACCCGCCTGAGCCTGGAGCCGGAGTATGTGAAAACCTACCCCTTCCAGAAAACCCCGAACGTGGCGCTGACCTACGGCGGCGTGATCCTCAAGTACCCGACCAACACCATTGCGCCGTATGCCCTGGGCCACGTCGAGTTACAGATTCCGTACTCGCGCCTGGACGGCATCATCAAGCCTGAGCTGGTGCCTGTGCGCCACTGAAGGCCCGGCCCAAAATAAACTGCAACAGCCCTGCCAGCACCAGTGCCGGCAGGGTCGCGCCGATGTCCGGGTAAAGGTTGGCCAGCACGTGGTAGGTCGCAATGCCGCCAAGCCAGGCCAACAACGCCGGCCAACGCAGGTTGGCCAGCGCACCCTGGCGACGACGGCGCAGGATGAAGTGATCCACCAGCACCACGCCGAACAGCGGCGCGAACACCGAGCCGATCAGCAACAGGAAGTTCTGGTACTGGGCCAACGGCGCAAAACAGGCGATCAGGGTGCAGATCACACCGATGGCCAGCGCCAGGTGCTCGACCTTCACACGCAGCAGCATCCCGCTGGACACCGCCGCCGAATGGATATCGGCGAAGGCGTTTTCCGACTCGTCCAACAGGATCAGCAGCAGCGGAATCCCCAGCCCAGCACCGGCCAATGCCAGCAACAGCGCATTCACTTCGCCGCTCGGCGCAAACGCCAGGGTGTAGGCCACGCCCAGGCTCATCAGCCAGAAATTGCCGATAAAGAAACCCAGGGCCGTGCCGCCGAATACGCTTTTTGCACGCTTGCCGAATCGCGAGTAGTCGGCAATCAGCGGCAACCATGACAACGGCATGGCGATCGCAATATCAAAACCTACTGCAAACGGCATCGACCCGTCGCCAGCCTGGGCCCAGAGTGTGGCGAGGTCGGCCTTGGCAAACAGGTTCCAGGTCAGCCACAGGCAGGCGGCGAGCAGCAGCCAGATGCCCCACTTGCGCAGGATCTGCCGTACGAACGTCAGCGGCCCGCTGACCGCAAGCAAAGTCGCCAAACCACCGAAAAACAGCGTCCACAGCAAAGGGCTGGCCAACAGGCTGCCGTCGCTGAACGCCCGCGCGCCCAACAGGCTGGCGGCATCGCGCATCACAATGATTTCGAACGAACCCCAGCCGATCAACTGCAGCAGGTTAAGCAGCGCGGGCAGGCTGGCGCCCTTGGCCCCCAGGCTGAGCTTTAGCGCCGCCATTGCCGACAGGCCGGTGTCGCTGCCGATCACGCCGACGGCGGCCAGCAACAGCACGCCGACCAGGGTACCGAGGAAAATCGCCAGCAACGAGCCGGACAAGCCCAGGCCGGGTGCGAGCAACGCGCCGGTCTGCAGGACCATCAGGCCGATGCCGAGGGAGAACCACAGGGAGAACAGGTCGCGGGCGCCGAAGACGCGTTTGTCAGCAGGCACTGCAATGTCGGGGGAGTAGGTGCTGGGTTGAATACTCAAGGGGGTTATCTCTGAGGAGTATTTGTTGTTTGGGGGATCGCTATCGCGGGCAAGCCCGGCTCCCACAGGGGACCGGCTGTGGACACAAAAGCTGTGTACAACGCGATCAACTATGGGAGCCGGGCTTGCCCGCGATGACGGCGGTGCAGGCACCGCCGCCTCGGATCAGACCTTTTTGTAAAGCTGACTGCCTTCCTGCTTGAACCGCTCCGCCTGCTCGGCCAAGCCTTTGGCCACGTCCACATCCACCGCTTCGATGCGCTGGTTGGCCGCGTACTCACGCACTTCCTGGGTGATTTTCATCGAGCAGAACTTCGGCCCGCACATCGAGCAGAAATGCGCGACCTTGGCCGAGTCCTTCGGCAGGGTTTCATCGTGATACGAACGCGCGGTGTCCGGGTCGAGGCCGAGGTTGAACTGGTCTTCCCAACGGAACTCGAAGCGCGCCTTGCTCAAGGCGTTGTCGCGGATCTGCGCGCCGGGGTGGCCTTTTGCGAGGTCGGCCGCATGCGCAGCGATCTTGTAGGTGATGATCCCGGTTTTCACGTCGTCCTTGTTCGGCAGGCCCAGGTGCTCCTTGGGCGTGACGTAGCAGAGCATGGCGCAGCCGAACCAACCGATCATCGCCGCACCGATGCCCGAGGTGATGTGGTCATAGCCGGGCGCAATATCGGTGGTCAGCGGGCCGAGGGTGTAGAACGGCGCCTCGTCGCAGCACTCCAGCTGCTTGTCCATGTTCTCCTTGATCAGTTGCATCGGCACGTGGCCGGGGCCTTCGATCATGGTTTGCACGTCGTGCTTCCAGGCGGTCTTGGTCAGCTCGCCGAGGGTTTCCAGCTCGCCGAATTGCGCGGCGTCGTTGGCGTCGGCAATAGAACCGGGGCGCAGGCCATCGCCGAGGGAGAAGCTGACGTCATAGGCCTTCATGATTTCGCAGATTTCGTCGAAATGCGTGTAGGTGAAGTTCTCTTTGTGGTGCGCCAGGCACCACTTGGCCATGATCGAGCCGCCACGCGAGACAATCCCGGTGACGCGCTTGGCGGTCAGCGGCACATAGCGCAGCAGTACGCCGGCGTGGATGGTGAAGTAGTCCACGCCCTGCTCGGCCTGTTCGATCAAGGTGTCGCGGAACAGCTCCCAGGTCAGGTCTTCGGCGGCGCCGCCGACTTTCTCCAGGGCCTGGTAGATCGGCACGGTACCGATCGGCACCGGCGAGTTGCGGATGATCCACTCGCGGGTTTCGTGGATGTGCTTGCCGGTGGACAAGTCCATCACCGTGTCCGAGCCCCAGCGAATGCCCCAGGTGAGTTTCGCCACTTCTTCTTCGATGGACGAACCCAGCGCGCTGTTGCCGATGTTGCCGTTGATCTTCACCAGGAAGTTACGGCCGATGATCATCGGTTCCAGTTCGGTGTGGTTGATGTTGGCCGGGATGATCGCGCGGCCACGGGCGATTTCTTCGCGGACAAATTCCGGGGTAATGATTTTCGGCACGCTGGCGCCGAAGCTGTGGCCGGCGTGTTGCTGGTCGAGCAGGCCGCTGGCGCGGGCCTCTTCGAGCTTCATGTTTTCGCGGATGGCGACGTATTCCATCTCGGCGGTGATGATGCCTTTGCGCGCGTAGTGCATCTGGGTGACGTTGGCGCCGGCCTTGGCGCGGCGCGGGTTCTTCACGTGGGCAAAGCGCAGCGCGGTCAGTTCGGCATCGCTGAGGCGCTGTTGGCCGAAGTGCGAGCTGAGACCAGACAGGCGCTCGGTGTCGCCACGCACTTCGATCCAGGGCGAACGCACATCGCCCAGGCCTTTGCGCACGTCGATGATGACGTTGGGGTCGGTGTAGGGGCCGGACGTATCGTACACCACCACGGGCGCGTTGATTTCACCGCCGAAATCGGTGGGGGTCACGTCCAGGCTGATTTCACGCATCGGCACACGAATGTCCGGGCGGGTGCCTTGCACGTAGATTTTCTTCGAGCGGGTAAACGGCTGCACGGAGCCGGAGTCGACCTTGGCCGATTCACTCAAGTGCACGGTATTTTTCAGTTTTGTACTTTTTATTTCTGTGCTCATCACGGGCTCTCCAACTATCCAGGTGGTGGATTTTTGTCGGAGCGAACCTGTGACGGATGGACGCACTGAAACCAGTGCTGTGCTTGGCGCACAAGAGCTGTTCGATTGTCGAACAACATCCCGGACGAAGCACAAGAGGACTCGCCGGGTGACGAGAAATCTTGTTCCCTACGCAGGCGTTAACCTGATCAGGTTCAACGGGATCCGGTATTTACCGATCTCAGCCTTCCAACAAGGCACCCCGACAAGAACGCGGCCAGTCTAGACCATGCCGTGGGCAAATTGCCAATAGCGGTGCATTCAGCGTGATGAATGGCGTGATTGCGGGATTGTTGCGCCGTGTCACCCCCACTACACTCGATTGCCGCCACAGTGCTTGACGCCAGGAATGGCCAGCCTTAGCCTTGGGCGCTAAATTATCACCGTAATATTTATTCTAGGGATCGCCTCATGCTGCGCAAACTCTCACTGGCTCTCGCCGTGTCTTGTGCGACCAACGGAATGGTCTGGGCAGCTGAAGCGCCCTTGTCCGCCAAAACCGATCTGGTCAGCGTCTACCAGGAAGCCGTGGATAACAACGCCGACCTGGCCGCCGCCCGCGCCCAATACGGCGCGCAAAAAGAAGTCGTGCCCCAGGCACGCGCAGGCTTGCTGCCGAACCTGTCGGGCGGTGCCGATATCAATAACGTGCGCACCCAGATCGACACGCCCGCCGCCACCGCCAACCGCGACGCGCACTCCTGGCGCGCGACCCTGAGCCAGCCGCTGTTCCGCGCCGACCGCTGGTTCCAGCTGCAAGCGGCCGAGGCCACGAATGAACAGGCCGCCCTGCAACTGTCGGCCACCGAACAGAACCTGATCCTGCAAAGTGCCGAAAGTTATTTCGCGGTGCTGCGCGCCCAGGACAACCTGGCCTCGACCAAAGCCGAGGAAAACGCCTTCAAGCGCCAGCTGGATCAATCCAACGAACGCTTCGATGTCGGCCTCTCGGACAAGACCGACGTGCTGCAATCCCAGGCCAGCTACGACACTGCACGGGCCAACCGGATTGTGGCGCAGCGCCAGGTGGACGATGCATTCGAAGCACTGATCACCCTGACCAATCGCCAGTACAACTCGATCCAGGGCATTGTCCACACCTTGCCCGTGCTGCCGCCGCTGCCGAATGACGCCAAGTCGTGGGTGGAAACGGCCGGTCGCCAGAACCTGAACCTGCTGGCCAGCAACTACGCGGTCACCGCCGCCGAAGAAACCCTCAAGCAGCGCAAGGCCGGGCATGCGCCGACCCTGGATGCCGTGGCCCAGTACGAGAAAGGCGACAACGACGCCCTCGGCTTCAGCAACCCGAATGCCTTTGGCACGCCGTACCGTGGCGATGTGGAGCAGCGCACCATCGGCCTGCGCCTGAACATCCCGATCTACAGCGGCGGCCTGACCAGCTCGCAAGTGCGTGAGTCCTACTCGCGCCTGGGCCAGACCGAGCAGCAACGCGAAGGCCTGCGCCGCCAGGTGGTGGAAAACACGCGCAACCTGCATCGCGCGGTGAATACCGATGTCGAACAGGTGCAGGCGCGCCGCCAGTCGATCATCTCCAACCAGAGCGCGGTGGAAGCCACGGAAATCGGTTACCAGGTGGGCACGCGCAACATCGTCGATGTGCTGGATTCACAGCGCCAGCTGTATTCGTCGGTGCGCAACTACAACAACAGCCGCTACGACTACATCCTCGACAACCTGCGCCTGAAGCAGGCGGCGGGCACCTTGAACCCCGGGGATCTGCAGGACCTGGCGCGCTACCTCAAGGCTGACTACAACCCCGATCGCGACTTCCTGCCACCGGACCTGGCCAAGGCCGCAGCCGAACAGCTCAAGGCCCGCCCTGGCTATTAAGCACCCCGCATAACCCATGCAGGCGCTGGCTTGGCTGCGCCTGCATTTGAGTTGTGTGGTCAGCGGTTCAGGAGTTTGCCCAAGCCATCCAGCAAGCGCTGCAGCGCGCCCTGGTTGGCCTGCATCACCTTGAGTCCCGCCTGCGCCATCTTGCGGGCATCCTGCGGCAGTTCGAACAACTGGCGCACGGCTTCGGCCAGGCCTTCGGCGTCATCCACCTCTCGCAACGCCCCGGCTTCGCGCATCATTGCGGTGATTTCGAGGAAGTTGAACACATGTGGCCCCATGATCACCGGCTTGGCCAATGCCGCCGGCTCCAGCGGGTTGTGTCCACCGGTCGCGACCAGGCTACCGCCAACAAACGCACTGTCGGCCAGGGCATAGAGGAACAACAACTCACCCATGGTATCGCCAAGCAATACCGAGGTTTGCGCGGTCACCGGCGCGCCGCTGGAACGGCGCACCGTGACGAAGCCTTGCTGCTCACACAGCTCGAACATCGGTCCGAAGCGCTCCTGATGGCGCGGCACCAGGATCAGCAGCGCATTCGGATAGCTGTCGAGCAACTGGCGATGGGCAGCCAGCACCACTTCATCTTCGCCTTCATGGGTGCTGGCCGCGATCCACACCGGCCGCTCGCTGGCGCCCCATTGCTCGCGCAGCGCAGCAGCACGCAGCGGCAGCTGGGGGTCGATGGTCAGGTCGAACTTGATCGAGCCGGTGACTTCGACGGTGTCCGGCCGCGCGCCGAGGCTCAGGAAACGCTGGGCCTCGGTCTCGGTCTGGACCGCAAACAAGCTCATTTGCGACAGCATCGGCGCCGTCAGCTTGGCGAACTTTGCATAGCCCTTGGCCGAACGTGCCGACAACCGCGCATTGGCCAACGCCACCGGGATCCCGCGCTGGGCGCAGGCATGAATATGATTGGGCCACAGCTCGGTTTCCATGATCACCGCCAGCTTCGGCTGCACCCGGTCAAGGAAACGCTTGGCCGCGCACGGCAAGTCATAGGGCAGGTAGCAGTGCTGCACACGCCGCTCATTGGCGAACAGCGCCTGGATACGCTCGGAACCGGTCGGCGTCATGCAGGTGACGGTGATCGGCAGGGTCGGATAACGCGCCAGCAGCCCGCGCACCATCGGCGCGGCGGCAATACTTTCGCCCACCGACACGGCATGCACCCAGATTCCGCCCGGCTGCAGCACCGGCAAGCCATAGGAAAACCGCTCGCCGATGCGCTTGGCATAGGCAGGCGCCTTGCGCGCACGCAGCCACAGACGTAAAGCCACCAATGGCAGCGCCAGGTAAAACAGACAGCTGTAGAGAGTTCTATTCATGGCGGCGGAGTTTATCGGCTTTTTCAGTCGATCGCCTGCAAGCGCTCGGCAAAACGTTCGGCAAGGAAGCGCGCAGCGGGCCCCAGGTGCTCATCGCGACGCCATACCAGCTCCACCACCAGCGCCGGCGGCGTCCATTCGCTGTGCAGTTCCACCATCTGCTGCTGGTAGGTCGGGTATTGCACGATATGTCGGGGCAGCCAGGCCCAGCCCAGGCCACTCATCAGCCACTCGGCCAATACGTAGAAGCTGTCGGCGCGCCACACCAGCGGGCTGGCGGCTTCGCTGCCGGGGTAGACGCTGGTCTGGGTCGACATCAGCAACTGGCGAAACTGCGCCAGGCGCTGGCATGTCACGTAGTTTTCCGCAGCCAGCGGGTGGTTCACGCCGCACACGGTGACCATTTCCACACTGCCGACCACGCGCCGCTCCAGCGCCTCGGGGATCTGGTCGTGATAGAACAACAGGCCCAGGTCGGCCTTGCGCTCTACCAACTTGCGCGCCACATCGCCCTGGGCGGCGCTGGACAGTTGCACCTCCAGCAGCGGGTACTGCCCCGCCAGCGCCTCGAGGCTATCGAGTATCGGCTGAAACAACATGGCTTCGTCCTGGGCCAGGCGCAGGCAGGCTTCTTCCCCGCGGGTCAACGACAGCGCACGGCCGTTGAGCCGCTCACACTGGCGCAAGACTTCACGCGCTTCCTCCAGCAACACACTGCCCGCCTCGGTCAGGCGTGGCTGACGGCCACTGCTACGCTCAAACAGGCTCAGGCCCAGGTCCGCCTCCAGCAAGGCAATCGCATTGCTCACCGCCGATTGCGCCTTGCGCTGGTCGCGCGCCACGGCCGAAAACGAGCGCTGTTCGGCGACACTGACAAACAGGCGCATCTGCTCCAGATTCCACTGCACGCTCATGGCTCAACCCATCTTTTTTTCGGATAGGTAATGACTTTACCCCATCTGCCAGGCGTCTAGAATGCCAGCACTGTAGAAGCCGGACTCCTACACATCAGAACTCATCTCCGAGGAATACCCCATGAATGCCGCCTACCTCTACCTGGCTATTGCCATCTGCTCGGAAGTGATCGCGACCGTCTCCATGAAAGCCGTCAAGGGTTGGAGCACCCCCCTGCCGCTGGCACTGGTGATCGTCGGCTACGGCATCGCATTCTGGATGCTGACTTTGGTGGTGCGCACCGTGCCGGTGGGCGTGGCGTATGCGGTGTGGGCAGGCATGGGCATCGTGATGGTCAGTGTCGCGGCGCTGTTTATCTACGGGCAGAAGCTCGACGTTCCGGCCATGCTGGGGATGGGCCTGATTGTGCTGGGCGTGGTGGTGATTCAGCTGTTCTCGAAAACCGCCGGGCACTGACACCCATCATCGCTGCATTTCGATCCCTGTATACTGCGCCTCTTGTCTTGAACACTGAGGTCGCCCATGCCATCCGTTATTTCCACCGACGTGCTGATTGTCGGCGCCGGAGTTGCCGGCCTCTGGCTGAATGCGCGCCTGCGCCGCCAGGGGTTTTCCACGGTGCTGGTGGAAAGCGCCACCTTGGGTGGCGGACAAAGCGTGAAGTCCCAGGGAATCATCCACGGCGGGGCTAAATACGCCCTGCACGGCGCCCTCACCGGCGCATCCGAAGCGATTGCCGATATGCCGCGCCGCTGGCGCGAGGCCTTGGCCGGCAGCGGTGAGCTGGACCTGTCCGGCGTGCGCCTGCTGTCCGAAGCGCATTATCTGTGGTCCCCCGGCACGATCGCCGGCAACCTCACCAGCTTCTTCGCCAGCAAGGCCGTGCGCGGCCGTGTCGACCAGGTCAAGGGTGATGAGCTGCCGCCAGCCCTGCAGGACCGCCGCTTCAAGGGCAAGGTCTATCGCCTGGCCGAGTTGGTCATCGACGTACCGAGCCTGATCGAACGCCTGGCGCAACTGGCCGGTGACGGCTTGCTCGCCGGGCAACACATCGAGCCATTGCTGGAAGGCGACACCCTGGTGGGCCTGAAGGTCGATGGCCGCGAGATCCGCGCCCAGCGCATCGTGCTGAGCGCAGGCAAAGGCACTGCCGACCTGCTGGCCGCCCTCGGCCTGAGCCAGCCGGCCATGCAAACACGTCCACTGCACATGATCATCGCCAAAGGCCCCGGCTTGAAGCCGCTGTATGCCCACTGCCTAGGCGGCGGCACCAAGCCGCGCATCACCGTCACCACTCACCCCGCTGCCGACGGCAACTGGGTGTGGTACATGGGCGGCGATATTGCCGAAGCCGATGGAGTGGCGCGCACACCTGAAGAGCAGATCGCCACTGCGCAAAAAGAACTCGCGCAATTGCTGCCATGGATCGACATGCACCAGACCCGCTGGGCGACCCTGCGTGTCGACCGTGCCGAGCCGCTGCAATCAGGCCTCACACGCCCCGACAATGCCTTCGTCGCCGAACAGGGCCGCCTGCTGGTGGGGTGGCCGACCAAGCTGGCGCTGGCGCCGGACTTCGCCGATCGGGTGATCAACAGCCTCGAACGCGACGGCATCCACCCAAGCGCCTCCGAACCCCTGCCTGAGCTGCCTAAACCCGCCATCGGCGTACCCGCCTGGGAGCAACTGTTGCCATGAGCCTGCCGACCCTGCACGACCTGCATCGCCCTCTGGGCAGCACCGGCCTGTTGGTTTCGCCACTGGGCCTGGGCACCGTCAAGCTCGGCCGCGATCAAGGGGTGAAGTACCCCAGCGGGTTCACGATTCCCGATGATGACGCAGCGCGGATGCTGCTGCGCCAGGCCCGCCAGCTGGGCATCAACCTCATCGATACCGCGCCGGCCTACGGACGCAGCGAAGAACGCCTGGGTCCGCTGCTGCGCGGCCAGCGCAAGGACTGGGTGATCGTCAGCAAGGTCGGTGAAGAGTTTGCCGAGGGCGTGTCCCATCACGACTTCAGCGCCGCCCATACCCGGATGTCGATCGAGCGCAGCTTGAAAAGACTTGAAACGGATTTTATCGACCTGGTGCTGGTGCATTCCGACGGCAATGACCTGCATATCCTCAATGACTGCGAGGTCTACCAGACCCTGGCGGCGTTGAAAAAAGAAGGCAAGATCCGCGGTTTCGGGTTCTCCGGCAAAACCGTCGAAGGCGGCGTAAAGGCTCTGGAGCAAGGTGACTGCGCGATGGTCACCTACAATCTGAACGAACAGGCCGAGAAAGCCGTCATTGATTATGCGGCGGCCCATGGCAAAGGCATCCTGGTGAAAAAAGCCCTGGCCAGCGGCCACGTGTGCCTGGAACCTGGAGTGGATCCAATTCGGGCGAGTTTCACGTTGTTGTTTGCGCAAACGGGCGTCGCCAGTGCTATTGTCGGGACCATCAATCCGCTGCACCTGGCCCATAACGTGGCGACCGCTGCCCAAGTCATTCGTCAACTCTGATGCCGCCGACGCGGCCGACCCCGTCGCAAGAAGGAGCCGACATGCCGCGAACGCTCATAAGAAAAAACCCCAGCAACTTCAAAACACTGCCGCTGCACGTCGAAGCCACACCCGAAGGCCTGAGCTACCAGAGCGTGGGCATGCCGCTCAACTTTGCCCAGACCCTGCAACGCCGCAAGCCGGCAGACGTTCCGGACGCAGAGCGTTTCGCCCTTGAGCTGGCCAACCTCGGCGTGTCGGTGCGCCTGACCCTGCACTGGCAAAACAAGGATTACTGGGTGCTGGTGCGCCAGCGCCGCCAGGACCGGGGCGACGTCGTGCTCAAGCTGATCTCCGGCTATGTCCCCGCCCATGAACTGAACCTGCCGCTGCACACCGCCATCCAGGAAATTGCCGAAGAGTGCCTGCTGGAAACACCCGAAGGCTGGCTCAGCGGGCGCTTCAACGACACCTGGCTGCCGGCGCCCTACTCTGCCGCGCTGCATTATCGCGAGGCGCTGCCGTTTCGCTTGAGCCCCCTGTCCGGCGCCGCGCGCCCGGTGCGGTGTGCGACAACCCAACTGATCGAGCGGCCACGGGCCTATGTGCACTTGCCGACCGCGTCGCTGCAGTTGATTTACGACTTGCGCCTGGAAGTGCCCAAAGAAGCCAAGTCCCTGAGCCTGTTCCATGTGGATGAGCGCCTCGAAGGCGACCAACTGGTGGCACGCCTGGACCGCCAGCGCCCGGATTTGTACCTGATGCCTTTAAAGGACGGCCAGCCGCTCGCCGAGCTCTACACCGTCAAGAAAGATCAGCTGTACCCCGCCAGCACCCGTGGTTTGTACCTGGCCGAAAGCTTCGCCCAGCAGGAAGGCTGGCTGGTGCGCGAGGAACGGATTCGCTGGAAGGATTGGCTCAGGCAGCAGGGCCTGGCGGAGCCGGAGAAGGAGTCGAAATTGAAGCGCCTGGCACGGCGCGTGCTGCGCAAGATCGTGCCAAAGAAAAAAGCCAAGGGCTAACGCAAACCCAATGTAGGCGCCGGCTTGCCTGCGATGGCATCACCTCGGGTCATATGATGTACCCAGGCGCCCGCATCGCCGGCTTGCCTGCGCCCACATTGAGTGCATTCAGCCGTGGAGCAAGCGCTCCAACCCAACCTTCAACGGGGTCGGCTCGGGCAGTTTGAAACTGGCCAGCAAGCGCTGGTTATTTGCCCGCGAATGCCGAATGTCGCCTGATCGCGCCGGCCCGTAAGTCACGACAGGCAGCTTGCCCACCGCTTCTTCCAGCGCCTGCAGCACTTGCTTGAGGGTGGTGGTGCGATTCCAGCCCACGTTGATCGCACCCAAGGGCGCGCCCGGGGCTTCGATGGCCTGCACCAGCACGTCCACCAGGTCTTCCACGTACATGAAATCGCGGGTTTGCTCGCCATCGCCGAACACGGCTATCGGCAAGCCCTGCTGGACACGCTCGCTGAAGATACTGATGACGCCGGAGTACGGCGACGATGGGTCCTGGCGCGGCCCGAAGATATTGAAGAAGCGGAAAATCACCGGCTCCAGGCCATGCTGGCGACGGTAGAAATCAAAGTAATGCTCGCCGGCCAACTTGTCGGACGCATAGGGCGTCAACGGCGCCTTGGTGGTCTCTTCGTCGATCGAAGCACCCTCGCCGTTGTTGCCATACACCGCCGCGCTGGAAGCGAAGACCACACGCTTCACGCCCGCCTGGCGCATCGCTTCGCAGACATTCAGGCTGCCGACAAAATTGCTCTGGTGCGTGCTGACCGGGTCATCCACCGAAGCCTGCACCGACGCTACCGCGGCCAGGTGCACCACCGCCGTGGTGCCGATGGCGGCACGCGCCACCAGCGCAGCATCGGCGACGTCGCCTTCCAGCAGCTCGACGCGCGGGTTGTCCAGCGGCAGGTTGCTGCGCTTGCCGGTGGACAGGTCATCCAGCACCCGCACTGCATAGCCTTTGGCAAGCAGCGCATCGACCAGATGCGAGCCAATGAAACCGGCGCCGCCGGTGATCAGGACCCGCTTATCAGCGTTACTCATTGTTGCGGATCTTCTCGACAATGGCCGTGGTCGAGCTGTTCTCAACCAAGCCAAGCACTTTGACCTTGCCGCCGTAGGCACTGACGATATCGGCGCCCACAACCTGGTCGACGGAGTAATCGCCGCCCTTGACCAGCACGTCCGGCTTGACCTGGGCCAGCAGGTTTTCCGGGGTGCCTTCAGGGAAGCTGATCACCCAGTCCACCGCGCCCAGGCCGGCCAATACCGCCATGCGTCGGTCGACACTGTTGATCGGACGGCCCGGGCCCTTGAGGCGGCTGACCGACGCGTCATCGTTGACCGCGACAATCAGGCGATCACCCTGGGCGCGAGCCTGCTCCAGGTAGGTCACATGGCCAGCGTGGAGGATGTCGAAGCAACCGTTGGTGAACACAATGCTTTCGTTGTGGGCACGTGCATCGTCAATTGCCAGCAGCAATTGCTCGATGGTCAGCACGCCACGTTCGGAACCTTCGGAACGCTGGATCGCGCGGCGCAGCTCGGGCGCGCTGATGGCAGCCGTACCCAGCTTGCCGACCACGATGCCCGCCGCCAGGTTGGCAAGTGCCACCGCGTGGGGCAGCTCTTCGCCGGCGGCGATGGAGGCGGCCAGGGTGGAAATCACGGTGTCACCGGCGCCGGTGACGTCGAACACTTCACGGGCCCGCGCCGGCAGGTGCATCGCCGGGTGGCCAGGACGCAGCAAGGTCATGCCGTGCTCGCCACGGGTCACCAGCAAGGCGCCGAGGTCGAGATCAGCCATCAGCGCCGCGCCCTTGGTCACGAGGTCGTGCTCATCGACGCAACCGCCGACGATGGCTTCGAACTCGCTGAGGTTCGGCGTGATCAGGCTGGCTCCGCGATAAATCGAGAAGTCCTTGCCCTTGGGATCAGCCAGTACCGGGATATTGCGCGCCTTGGCGGCCTGGATCAGCATCTGGTGGTTCTTCAACGCACCTTTGCCGTAGTCGGACAACACCAGCACCTTGATGCCTTCGAGCAACTCGTCGACCTGGCCACTCAAGGCCAGGGCGTCGGTGGCGAAGGGTTCTTCGAAATCGATACGCAGCAATTGCTGGTGCCGGCTCATGACCCGCAGCTTGACGATGGTCGGCTGGTGGGCAATGCGCTGGAACTGCGCGCGCACGCCGGCACCGCGCAGGCTGTTGGCCAGGCTGTCGGCGGCTTCGTCGTCGCCGGTCACACCCACCAGGGAGGCCGGGGCGCCGAGCGCGGCAATGTTAAGGGCAACGTTGGCAGCGCCACCCGGGCGGTCTTCGATTTGCTCGACCTTGACTACCGGTACCGGCGCCTCAGGGGAAATCCGTGAGGTACCGCCATGCCAGTAACGGTCGAGCATGACATCGCCGACCACCAAGACAGGGGCTTGATCGAATCGCGGCATGGACAACTTCATGGAGCAACCCACATACAAAATGAACAGGGGCGCGATATTAGCACAGGGTGAGCGCCGCCTAGTTCGAGAGCTTTATCGGCAATGCATCATGCGCGAAAACTGATCATTTTTTGAACAAGGCCGCGAGAACCTGCTCCACGGCGTCAGCCAACTCGACCTCATCGGTATTGATTTCGCAGTCGGCGGCACGCGGCGCTTCATAAGGGCTGTCCAGGCCGGTGAACGCCTTGATCCGCCCTTCCAGCGCCGCGCGGTAGAGGCCTTTGGGATCGCGCCGCGCGCACACAGCGAATGGCGTGCTGATATACACCTCAAAAAACTGCCCCTGCCCGAACAGTGCCTTGGCAGCGGCCCGGTCGGCGCTGAACGGCGATATCGCCGAGACGATCACGATCAACCCCGCGTCCACCATCAACCGCGCCACTTCACCGATGCGCCGGATGTTTTCCTTGCGGGCCGCATCACTCATGCCCAGGTCGTTGCACAGGCCAGTGCGCAAATTATCGCCATCGAGCACAAAGGTGTGTCGTCCCTGCTCGTTGAGTTGGACCTCCAAAGCATTCGCCAGGGTCGACTTGCCCGAGCCGGACAACCCGGTCAGCCATACGCAACAAGGCTGCTGGTGCTTGAGCGCCGCCCGTGCGGCCACCGACAGCGACAAGGCAAAGGGGCGGATCGATGCAGAACCATGGGACAGCGACTGGCTATTCATAACCCAGGACCTCGTAATCACGTTGATAGGCGCGCCGGACCAGGCGGCGCGTGCGCAAGGAACAGAACTCCCTGACCGGCTCGCTGCGCCGCCCGAGTGAAACATTCAGATGGGGCAGCGAGGTCGCCACGCCGAGGTGTTCGCACAGGTGCTGGAAGTCTTGCTCCAGTGACTCCTGGCGCCCGAGAAAGTCCATCGCCATTTGCCCCATGTGATCGACCAGGAAGTCGGTCTGGGGCGCGAAATGCAGTTGGCGACGCAGGTTGTCCGGGTGCAGCCAGCCGGCAATGAAATGGTCGAAGTCGCGGTAGCTGGACACCAGCGCCTGGGCCTGCAGATCACGCGCGCCCATGTGATTGCTGCGCAAATAGGTATAGGCCGAGTAGGCGCGCTCCAACGGGTCACGCACGAAGGCGAACTTGAAACTGCGCTCGCAGTGCTCGGGAAATTGCTGCTGGTACCAGTAATACGGCAAATGCCCCGGCCAGCGCCCATCCAGCAGCGCCGAACAGACGCTGCTGCCGGCGCATTTGGGCACGTGGATAAACACGCAGTTGTGTCGCTCGAAGGCAGGGGGAAGGACGGTCACCGCCGACAGGGATTTGTTCACTGCCTGGCGATCCACCACCGACAAACGCCCCAGCAGAAACGCCCGCTGGGGCTTGGGAAGCAGTTTCCACAACAGACGTTGCAACATTCCATTACCCACGCAAGAAGGTTAGCCCTCTCGTTCGTCATTCGAATCGAGAAGGCCAACATAACAAACGATAGGCAGCGAATTATTTGGCTTTGGTCAAGCGTGTATGGGGCTTGATACAAAAAACGGGGCGCATTGCGCGCCCCGGTGTGTCAGGTGATGTTCGCCGTCGCCGGCTCGTCCAGGCCCATGGCGTGCAGGCGCGAGTAATAGCCGCCCATGGCCAGCAGTTCGACATGCGTACCACGCTCGACAATTTCACCGTGGTCCATCACCAGAATCAGGTCGGCTTTCTCGATGGTGGACAAGCGGTGCGCGATGACCAGGGTGGTGCGGCCTTTCATGACCTTGTCCAGCGCCGCCTGGATATGGCGCTCCGACTCGGTATCCAGCGCCGATGTCGCTTCATCCAGAATCAGCAACGGGGCGTTTTTCAGCAGGGCCCGAGCGATTGCCAGGCGTTGACGCTGGCCACCGGAAAGCAACACGCCGTTTTCCCCGACTTCGGTGTCCAGGCCTTTCGGCAACTCGGAGATGAAGTCCATGGCGTAGGCATCCGCCGCTGCTTTTTCAATGTCTTCGCGCGGCGCATCCGCCAGGTCGCCGTAGGCAATGTTATTGGCCACGGTGTCGTTGAACAGCGTGACGTGCTGGGTCACCTGGGCAACATGTCGGCGCAGGTTGCGCAGGCGGTAATCTTCGATCTCCACCTCGTCCAGCAGGATCTCGCCGGTCTCGTGATGGTAGAAGCGCGGGATCAGGCTCGCCAGGGTCGACTTGCCACTGCCCGAGCGCCCGACCAGTGCAATCATCTGCCCCGGCGCGGCACTGAAGCTGATGTTCTTCAGCACTTCGCGATCGGTACCGGGGTACGTAAAGCTCAGGTTGCGCACGTCCAGGCGACCGCTGACGCGGTCACGCTCCACGGTGCCGCTGTCGACTTCAGGCACTTCATCCAGTTGCTCGAAGATGCTCTCGGCACCTGCCACGCCTTTCTGGATCGTCGAGCTGACTTCCGACAGCTGGCGGATCGGCTTGGGCAGCAGGCCCGCGGCGGTAATGTAGGCCACCAGGTCACCTGCCGTGGCGTCACCGCGCAGCAACAGGACCAGGAACATCAGCGCAGCCATGGCGGTGTAGATCACCAATTGCAGCATCGGCGTATAGACCGCGCCGGTCTTGTTCATGCGCAGTTGCTTGTCGGTGTTGCCCTGGCTGGCGGCGGCAAAGCGGCGCTCCTCGTAGCTTTCGCCACCGAAGCTGCGCACCACGCGGTAGCCCTGGATGGTTTCGGAGGCCACGTGCGTCACGTCGCCCATCGCCACCTGGATCTTCTTGCTCTGCTTGCGGAATTTCTTGCT
This sequence comes from Pseudomonas sp. PS01298, assembly GCF_029959745.1. Classification (NCBI taxonomy): domain Bacteria; kingdom Pseudomonadati; phylum Pseudomonadota; class Gammaproteobacteria; order Pseudomonadales; family Pseudomonadaceae; genus Pseudomonas; species Pseudomonas sp. PS01298. The sequence goes on from NZ_JASCPP010000013.1 coordinate 26,197, forward strand.
GGTGCTGCCGACCATGACGGCAATCAGCGGCAGGATCGCCAGCATCACCAGGGTCAGCTTCCAGTTCATCCACAGCAGGTAACCGAACAGGAACACCACCGTCAGGCCTTCGCGGATCACGACTTTGATCGCATCCGTGGCAGCCCCGGTGACCATGGTCACGTTGAAGGTGATGCGCGAAATCAGGTGCCCGGAGTTGTGCGTGTCGAAATAACGGTTGGGCAGCACCAGCAGCTTGTTGAACAGCTGGACGCGCAAGTCATGCACCAGCCCCAGGGAAACCTTGGCCAGGTAGTAGTTGCCCAGGAACGAGCCGAGGCCCTGCCACGCCGCGATCAGAATGATCAGCAGCGGCACGGCCATCAGCAGCTTCAAGTCCTTGAACAACGGGATCTTGGGCAGGAACACCACGTCGGGGTTGCTCAGGCCATCCACGAAGTACTTGAGGATCCCGGCGAGCATGGGCTGGGTGGACGCAAAGATCACGAAGCCCACGATACTCAGCAGGAACATGCCCAGGTACGGTTTCACATAGCCCAGCAGCCTGAAATAAATTTTCAGGCTGGATTCCTGGTCCGCTTTGGGCGGTGCGTCACTCATGTGTCGAGCTCACTGATTGGGTAGGACGCGAACTTTATCACAAGCGTCGGGTTTGGCCCGAGCCCAGACCAATACACTGGCCAGCGCAATCGGCAGCCACGAGATGAACCACTCGGCGCGGGGCGTGCCCGTCAGGCTCGCAGCATCGAACTGCATGGCCAGGAACGAAAACACCCACATGCCGATGATGCCCTTGCCGTAGAGCGTGTCGCGGGCCTTCCAGGCTTGCCACAACACGCCGAACCACAGCCCGCACCAGAGCAGCAGGCCCGGCAGGCCCAGTTCGATGGTGACATGCGTGAACAGGTTGTGGGCGTGATCGAAATAGAGATTATCGGCAAAGACCTTGTAGTCCCCACCCAGGCCCAGGCCGGTCCACGGATGCTCGCCGATCATGTGCAAAGAGGCCATGAAGATCTGCGGCCGATAGGAAACACCACGGGCCAGCATCAGCGACTCCATGGCGAAGAACACCGCGACCGCCGCCACGACCGCAGCGATAGCAATCACGGTGCTCCGTCGGTCCCGGCACCAGGCCGGCATGGCGACCACGGTCAGCAACAGCGCCAATGCCGCGCCACGGCTCTGGCTCAACACCACGAAGAGCCCCAGCAATCCGATGGACAGCACCCACGCCACTTGCATCCAGCGGCCACGCGGCAGCCAATGCAGCAACCAGATCGCCGCCAGGCCGATCACGTAGGCACCCAGGATCGGGTGAGCCAATTGCCCCAGCCCTTCGAGGCGGGCAGACCAGGCGTTATGCTCGACCCCATAAAACTTGATGATCGCCACCAGCGACGACACCGCCAGCCCGAAACCGCCCCACTGCATCACGCGAATGATGTGATCGCTCTGACCCCAGGCCAGCACCGGGAAAAACAGCAGGAACACGCCGATATACAGCAGGCGCTTGGCCTCGCGCGAAGGGTCCTCGGCATTGGTCCACGTCAGGCTGATCGCGCCCCAGATGGCCAGCGCCGCGATCATCAGGCACATCCAGCGCTGCTCGCGCCAGACCTCCTTGAGACGCTCACGCGCCGACCAGGCGAACACCATGGCCGGCAACCAGAGAAACAGCGTCAATCCTTGTTGGTAAATCTTGTTGGTTGGCGCAAAGGCAATCGCCAGCAGAAACCAAAGCAACCCGAAAATCATCCATACCTGCGCCCAACGACTTGCTTGCATCACCCGCTCCTGAATACGTTCAACCTGCCAACCCGGCATGGTTAAAACCCAAAACTTTCGGCATTATTACCGATCACTGTGCCCGCGACTCCCCACAAGGCTTTCCAACGATGCAATGTTCAAGGCTTGCCCAAGCCGATTTAAACACGATGATTGAAGGCGCCAGAGTCCTGGAGAAGGACAGCTACGGGCCCAAAGTCTACCTGCTGTCTGACGGAAATATCCTTAAACTGTTTCGTCGTAAACGCTTGTTTTCATCTGCACTGTTTCGTCCGTACTCCAAGCGTTTCATCGACAACGTGGCGCAATTGCAGCAGCGCGGCATCCCGACCTTGACTGTGCTGGCGTACTTCCAACTGGCCGCGCCCGGCATGACCGCCGTGCTGTATCGCCCGTTGCCAGGGGAAACACTGCGGCAGATTTCCAATAAAGAAGGTTTTGACTGGCAATCGAATCTCGATCCGCTGGTGGCACTGATCCGCCGCCTGCACGCTGCCGGCATTTACTTCCGCTCCCTGCACCTGGGCAATATCGTGGTGACGCCGGAGAATGAAATGGGGCTTATCGACGTGGCCGACATGCGCTTCTTGCGCGCCCCGCTGAACCCGGAACTCGCACGACGCAACTTGCAGCACTTCGCGCGCTATATTGCACGCGAGAAGCTGAACGATTGCTTTCCAATGCATGCACTGGAGCAAGCGCTGCTAGCGGCATGAGAACAGCCGCCGGGAGGTTTCACTGAAGTCTTTCCAGGCTTGCTCCGGCGCCAACGCCTGCGACTGAGCCTCGACCACCGCCGTGGCAGAGGCCGCGAATGCCCGCGCCATCAGGCCGGCCCAGGCCTCTGCATCTTCCGAAGGTGCATACCAGCCGGCATCCGCCACCTGCTCGCGGAACACCGCCAGCTCGCTGGTCAACACCGGCACGCCGGCCATCACCGCCTCTTGCAGGATCAACCCGAGGCCTTCCTGGGTGGAGGGAATAGCCACCCAGTCGAACGCACGGTAAAGCGTCGCCGCGTCAGGCAGATGTCCTGGCAGTGACACTTTGCCCTGCAAGCCAAGCTGCTCGATACGGGCTTCGAGGGCAGGCCGGGCCGGGCCCTCGCCGAGAATCACCAGGCGCCCGCCAGGCAGCGTGGCCGACACGTTGGCAAATGCCTCCAGCAAACAGCCAAAGCCTTTGCCGTCCACCAGCCGGCCTACCGCACCCAGCACCGGCGCGTCTTCCAACGGCAGGCCCAGGCGCGACCGCGCCTCTTCCCGGGAAAGCGCGGCAGCGCGGAAAGCAACCGGGTCAAAAGCACTGCGCAACACCGCCACCGGCCGCTGCAGATAGCGCTCAAGTGAGTCCGCCAGGGTTTGCGACACCGCCGCCAGCGTCAATTGCGTGGCCGGGAATTGCTCGAACAGTTGCTGGTCAGCCCGTCGCAGGCGCGTGGCGCCATGAAACACCACGACTGCACGCACCTGCGGCAGACGCTTGAGCACAGGCAATATCACCCGGGCCACGCCAATCCCATCCAGCAGCACCACCTCTACCCCGTCGGGCAGGGCCTTCTCAAAGCGCGCGCGCATCCAGGGCATCATGAGCTTCCACACATGCCGCCCCTTGAGCCGGGCGGAGGAAAGCTTCCACTCGCGGGCCGGTTCACCGCCGTCCGCACTGCCTTGAAGCAGCCAGGTGTCAATCGGTGCACGGCTGAGCGCGTGCGACAAAATCTGTTGATGAACCTTCTGCACTGAGGCAAATGCAGAGCCACCGGCCCACATGATGTTGAGGATACTCATCGAAAAAAAAGACCTTATGCGGCGTTGTGGTGGCTTGTTGCACTTAACTATTGATCAACCAACCGATACCGACACCCAGTATCAGCATGAGAGCCAGCTTGATCCGCTCTCGCCGCTTGCGCTTCGCCTTGGTCGAGCGCTCTCCCGCCGTTGCCACGTGCAAACCGAAACCGGTGTGCAGGACCGCATCGCCCTCGAGGGTAACCGCCGGCAGATTCAATTCTGCATAACGCCTGGAAAGCCCCTTCTCGCCTTCGAACCCTGCAAAGGGTGCGCACAACTGGTACTCATTGAGTCGCCGCAGGCCCGGGTTCAGCGAAAATCCTTGCCACTCGGGCTTATCGGACACCAGGGGATAACACGGCACCCCGCCAATCACTTCGCGCGACCCCAGGTGGATATAGGGGCTGTGCACCTGCAAGTCGTAAACATAGTTGCGCAACCAGACTTGAAGAATGTCCGGGCGCTGCTCCAGTACTACCTTGGAATCCTCGACAAACCCGGGTCGATAAAACGCCCAATCATCTTCGCAATGGAATATGTAGGGGGTCTTGACCGACGCGTAGGCCAGGTCGATGGATGCCAACTGCCCAAGCTTCGGACGATTGATCAAGAATGTGCAACGACTGCGCCAATGTTCAGGAATTGCCTGGCGTACGGCTTCATCACCGGAGTCTTCGGTGATGAAGACTTCACGTATTGCCGCCGTATTGAACAGATCGAAGCTCTCCAGCGTGCGCCTCAACAAATCGAAGCGACCGCAACTGGTCACTACAAGCGTTATGTCGCTTTGATCGGAGAATTGCATTCAAGCCTCGATAGTATCATATAGCCATCATTTATGGCTATTTGGCCACTCTCAAACGCCCAGTGTCAGACGCAACCTCTCCAGTAAGCTCAGCGGCGCACGTGGCCGCAGGGGTGGCTGGAGCACTTCGACAATGCGCTGGCCAATCCGGGCGAAACTGAACTGACTGACAGCCAGGTCCTGCCCGTTGCGCGCAATGTCTGCCGCCAGCTGCGGGTCGGCCCGCAAGACGGCGAGTTTTTCCTGCAACTGCGGGATGTCCTTGTAGAACACCACATTGACCATGTCCTTGAAACCAAGCGCCTGGTTTTCCTCGGCGCCCTGATCAAATGCAAGCAGTACACAACCGCAGGCCATGGCCTCGAAATTCTTGATCATGTACTCGCCCATGCCGACGTCGGCACTGACGAAAAAACGAATGCGGTTGAGGGTCGCGCAGTATTCCTCACCAGATTTGGTGCGCGTCACCACCAAAGGTTCAACCCGCGCCAGTTCATCCAGCAATGCCTTGCGGCCGCTGTAGGCCACACTGTTGGTACTGCCGACAAACGCCAGCTCGATGTCGCGTTCGCGCCCTTGCGCCTGCAACAGCGCCTGATCATAGCCCTTTGGCACGAACACGGCGTCAAAGCCTTCCGCGCGCAGGCGCTCAGTGACCATATGCCCGGAACTGATCACCCGCGCCCACGGCAGGCGGCGGTAGTGGGCGCTGAACTTGCCGGTATATTTGCAGGGAATGTAGTTCTGGTAGGCGTCGTGCTCAAGGATCACCAGGTTGGGGATCGTGCGGATAAACCCGGCCTGGCGGATTTCCTGCTTGAAGCGCAGGAAGAACACGATGCGATCGTAACGGGTCACATCGACTTCGCGGCGGAAATAACCACGCAGGTTGCGCTGCTCATCGCTGCTCAGCCAACGGATATCACACTCGCAGTGCTCGGCCACGCCCTCGTAAAGACGGTCGAGGATAGCGCGCTGCTCTTTCTGCACCAGAAACAAAACTTTCATGACTTTCCCTTTCACAAACGCCAGAACAACTCATGCCGTCGTACGGCCTTGCGGAAAAATTCGTTCTCACCATACGGCGACCGCGCACGGCCCGCCAACACACGTTGCAACCAGCGTCGCACCCGGCGCTTGAACGGCGGCGCGGGCTGCAGGTCATGCATCATGCCCAGTGCCATGGCCTTGTCGCGCTGCTGCGCCAGCGACAGCGACAGGCTGCACGGCCACAACTGCAGCGCGTCATCGAACAGCGGCGGCAGTGCAATCCCGGCACCCGCGTCACCCATGGGCCAGCGGTCGTTATCGTGCAGGTGATTGGCGTAGCCCAGCACGGTGGTCGGCTGCCACTCCAGGCCTTGCAGGACCTCGAGCACCGCTTGCTGCGCGCAGATGTGATCCGGGTGCGGGTCGAGGACAGGGTGAGGCAGCACGATCACTTGCGGACGTGCGGTCAGCAGCAACTGGCGCAGATCAGCCAGCAAATTATTCCAGGTCGGCAAGCCGTCGTGGTCCGCCGGCAGCGGGAACGCGTTGAACTGGCGAAACAGGCGGATATCGTCCAGTTCGGCCTCGCGCGAAGCGACAGGCTGATCGGGCGTGGCGCGCATCGCCGGCAATTGCAGGCAGAAATAGCCCAACTGCACGCAATGCGCCTCTGGCACACCGGCCCAACGCGGCACGGCGATGCTGTCCCAGGCGCGCAAACGCCCCTTGATCCGTGCAGCTTCAGCCGGGTCCAGGCCCATCTGCTGATAGTGCTCGGCTTCGATTTCACCCGCTGTGAGGGTCACGATCCATGGGTTCTCGGCCTGGCTGTACAGCCCGAAGGCGGCCAGCTCGGCATCGTCGGCATGCGGCGCGATGACCATCACGCGTTGCGCCGAGTAGTCCGGCGTAGCCCAGGCCCACAGGCGGGGGGCGCCCTGCAGCGTGCAAAAGCGCCCGCGCAGGCGCAGCTCACCGGCCATCAGGGCCGGGGCCAAACCACTCAGATTCAGATAACGCAGGCCATTCACACCGCGTTCGAAGGTTTGCCGGTCGACGCTGTCAGCGCCGTAAATCTCAATCGCCGGGTCGAGAAAACGCCCCAGCCAGCCGCTCTTGAGCTTGATGGCCAACACCAGCGTCGCATCAGCTTCCAGCGGCCCATCCACCCGCAGCCGGCCACCTTCGAAACTAACTCCCGCCACCTCGGCATCCGCCGAAAAACGGTACTGGTAATCTTCGTTGGGCGCATAGAACAAATGGTCGGCAAACCAGGCTTCATGAGCCGCCCAGGCCAGCACGCCCAGTACCAGCGGCAGCCACCAGGCGACGCCGACGCCGATCGCCACCAGCAGCATCAGGCCGATCAGCACGCCGATGCGTTTGTTGCGCCGATGGCGCTTGAGCAATTGCTGTTTGCGGCTCATACGGTCAGCACCGGCACGGGGTTGCACCAACGATCCTTGTATTCCCGGTCGGCCCGCCCGAACGAAAACCGCAGCGGCTTGCCGGCTTCACGGGCGTGCTCCCAGGCACTCTGGGTGTTGAGGAAACTGAGCACACTGCCCGGGCTGAAAGCGCGGGTTTGCGGATCGACACCGCCGTTGACGTACTCCACGCTGATCCACTCGGGCGACTCGACCCGGTACACCAGCTGGACCGCAATTGGCGCGTCGTTGAGGAAAATCACCGAGCCGATCAGCCATTCGCGCAGCAGCTCGATCACCTCGGCCATGCGCTCGGCACCCGTGGCGGCAAAGCCCCAGCGCCGCAGAAACAAATCGCAGTAGATCGCGGCCAGTTCCTGGCTGGAAAACTCGCTCACCGGCCGCACGACACCACCGGCCTCTTCCAGCAGGCGCAGCTCGCGGCGCTGGTTGTAGCGAAATTTCTTCGACAGTTCCTCGGGCGTGCGGGCCATGGCCAATTGCTCGGCCTGTGGCTTGAGCCCACTAAAGCGGCCTTCGTTCAGCGCCGACAGGTAGCGCGCGCGGTGGCGCAAGGGGGCCTGGGTGTCAGGCGCGGCAGGCAGGATCAGCTCGGCGTTGCCGAGGTCGAACAGGCCCTTTTTGCCGCGCTGCTTGAGCACGTCCTTGGACAAGGCCAGGTCGCGCCCCCACGTGGCGATGCACGCCTGCATTTTGCCGCCCTGCTCCCAGGCCAAATAGCGCACCGGGATGTCAGCCAGGCCGGCCAGGCGTTCGATCACCTGCGGATGAGTGGCGACACTGCCGCCAAAACGCTGCCAGGCGTCGCTGTAGACGGGCGCGTCGACGACGGACCAGCCCCGCTCGCGCCAGCCTTGGAATCGATTGAGCATCAGGCCCCCGCGGTCAGTTCAATAACGTGCGGCAGTTGCCAGAAGGTAGCGCGTACCGCCTGATCCGAAAAACGCTCGCGCAGACGCTCCAGCATCATCTCGGCGCACTGCCGTTGCTGGTGTTGATCCATCGCCGCCAGGTGCCGCAGCCCCTGCGCGAGGTGTTCGGCATCGCCGAAGGGAAACAGGATCCCGACCCCCTCGACCACTTCCTTCGCCCCGCCACAGGCCGTGGCCAGCAACGGTACGCCGGCCGCCATGGCCTCCAGCAGTACCATCCCGAAGGGTTCATGATCGGAACTCAGCGCAAACACATCGAATGCGCGGAAATACCGGCGCGCATCCGGCACCTGGCCGAGGAACAGCACCTTGTCGGCAATCCCCAGTTCCCGGGCGAGTTCCTTGAGGTCTTGCTCCAGGCGCCCGCTGCCGAGGATCGCCAGGCGGCTTTCGCCGGGCAAGTGCGCCAGTGCCAGGGCAAAGCCCTTGAGCAGCGTGGCCTGGTCCTTGTCCGGGTGCAGGCGACCGACATTGCCGATCACCCATTCGTCCGGCGACAACCCCAGCGCATCACGGGCCTCATGCACCGGCACCTGAATAGCCTGCAAGGCGTCGACATCGATACGGTTGTACAAAGTCTGGATACGTGCGGCAGGCCAGGCTGGCAGGCAGCGGCGCATGTCGTCACGCACGGCATCGGACACCCCGAGCAGGCTCAGGCGCTTGCGGAAAAACCCGGCAAACAGCTTGCGGCTGCGACGCTGGTAGTCACCAAAGGCGTGATGCACGCCAATCACCGGCAGCCGCGTCGCCAGCAAGGCCACGTAGATCGGCTTGAAACGGTGGGCAATACAGAAACTGAAACTGCGCGAGGCGGCAATCTTGCGCAACTGCGCAATGGCCGCCAGCTTCAGGCCGCGCACGGCCTTGGAGCTGAACTCCATGAACAACACTTCATCGCTGGCACACCCGGCGGCCACCTCGGGATCGGCGACCCCGGTGAGGAACACCGTGGTCACCTTGTAGCCAGAGCCTGCGAACAGACTGGCGTACTGCCGGGCGCAGTCCAGGAACGGCCCGTCATAGCCGTGGCAGAACTGCAGGACGTGGCGTTCAGCCGAGCGCGTCATAAGGGTCCACGCCGTCTTTGACGACCAGGATGTCTTCCATGATCAGGTACTGCAGGTCCGAGCCGAAGAACATGTTCAACGCGTCGGTCGGCGAGCAGATCATCGCTTCGCCACGACGGTTGAGCGAGGTGTTCAGCGATACGCCGTTACCGGTCAATACTTCCAGCTCTTTCATCATGTCGTAGTAGCGCGGGTTGTACTCGCGCTTGAGCACCTGGGCGCGGGAGGTGCCATCTTCATGGACCACTTCCGGCACGCGGGTCTTCCACTCTTCCGCCACTTCAAAGGTGAAGGTCATGAACGGCGCAGGGTGATCGACCTTGATCATCTGCGGAGCCACGGTGTCGAGCATCGACGGGCAGAAAGGCCTCCAGCGCTCGCGGAACTTGATCTGGTGGTTGATGCGGTCCGCCACGCCGGTGGCGCTTGGGCAGCCGATGATCGAACGACCACCGAGGGCACGCGGGCCAAACTCCATGCGGCCCTGGAACCAGGCCACCGGGTTGCCGTCGACCATGATCTTGGCGATGCGCTGCGGCATGTTCTCGATCTTGCGCCAGTTCGGCTTGCTCTCGTGCCTGGCGCACGCAGCGATCACGTCTTCGTTGCTGTAGGACGGGCCGAGGTAGACGTGTTCCATCTTCTCCACCGGTACACCACGGGCGTGGGACACGTAGGCCGCCGCACCGACGGCAGTGCCGGCATCGCCCGACGCCGGCTGCACGAACAGCTCCTTGACGTCGTCACGGGCAATGATCTTCTGGTTCAGCTTGACGTTCAGCGCACAGCCGCCGGCGAAAGCCAGCTTGCCGGTGTCTTTGAGGATGTCGCCCAGGTAGTGGTCGATCATCTGCAGGGCCAGCTTCTCGAAGAGTGCCTGCATGCTGGCGGCGTAGTGGATGTACGGCTCGTCGGCGATGTCGCCTTCGCGCTTGGGACCCAGCCACTCGATCAGTTTCGGCGAGAAGTAGAAGCCCTTGCCCTTCTCTTTATAGCGGCGCAGGCCGATGACGTTGGCGTAGTCGGTGTTGATCACCAGCTCGCCGTTCTCGAAGGAGGCCAGGCGCGAGAAATCGTACTTGCTGGCGTCGCCATATGGCGCCATGCCCATGACCTTGAACTCGCCGTCGAGCATCTCGAAACCAAGGAACTCGGTGATCGCGCCGTACAGGCCGCCGAGAGAGTCCGGATCGTAGAATTCCTTGATCTTGTGGATCTTGCCGTTTTCGCCGTAGCCGAAGAAGGTGGTGGCGTACTCGCCCTTGCCATCGATCCCGAGGATCGCGGTCTTCTCCTGGAAGCCCGAGCAGTGGTAGGCGCTGGAAGCGTGGGCCAGGTGGTGTTCAACCGGTTCGATCTTGATTTTCTTCGGATCGAAGCCCAGTTGCTCCAGGCACCAGACGATCTTGTTGCGATAGCGCTTGTAGCGACGGTTGCCCATCAGGATCGCGTCGAGCGCGCGATCCGGGGCATACCAGTAACGCTTGGCGTAGTGCCAGCGCGCCTCGCCGAACAGGCTGATCGGGGCGAACGGGATCGCCACCACATCAACGTCGGAAGGCTTGATGCCGGCCTGTTCCAGGCAGAACTTCGCCGATTCGTAGGGCATGCGGTTCTTTGCATGTTTGTCGCGTACGAAGCGCTCTTCTTCGGCGGCCGCGATCAGCTTGCCGTCGATATACAAGGCTGCGGAAGGATCATGGCTAAGGGCGCCGGACAGGCCAAGAATCGTCAATGCCACAGGGGTCTAGCCTCTTTTAGTCTGCATGCAGGCGGGTTGCGCCTGAAAAAAGTGTGCTTCCCACCTGGGCAGGAAACAGCTAAAGGGCGGGATTATAGCTCAAAAGCAGTGGGAAGCTGTTAGCGGCGAGCGGCAAGAGGGACTAGCGGAAGATCTCGATGCTGCCGTCCTTGTTCTGGCGGTAGATCGTATAGGGCAGTACCAACGTGTCCAGTACGCCGGAGGCGGCGAATTCGATGGCGATGACCGGGAAGGCATTGCCGGCGGCGTCGGACACGCTTTGGTCCTTGAGGCTTTTTTCAGGCCTGGGCTCGCCATTGAGCGAACAAAACCCGTAGATCACCCCGCTATAGATGCGCGGCACGCTCTCGCAGTGGCTGCGCGAATCCTTGAGGTTCTGGCTGGCCACGGCGTCCGGGCGGAACACGGTATTGATCGTCCCGCAACCGGCCAGCGCCAGCACTGCTGCCAGGCACGCGACTATCGACGTACTCCTCACGTACAACTCCTTTTGACCCATCGGCCATTGTCATGGGCGGGGCTGACCACGCTAACATCGGGCCGTGTGTGCGCCCAGCGCCAACGCGCCGACGGGTTCCGTAGGCCGATTCCTAAATGAAATAAATCGCCCGAGTCACTAAACTCGCGCCCTTTTGCGCGTTTACACCCTAAGCGCCACGGATTCCGGCTGAACCATGACCCCGCTCACTCGCTTCACCCTGTTGCTGCCCGGCCTGCTCGCCCTGTGCGACACCGCCCGTGCAGACGACACCGCCCTGATCCTCGACCCCAGCGTCGTCACCGGCTCACGCAGCGCCAGCCCGACGTTCGACCTGCCGTACTCGGTGGACGGCATCAGCCGCGAGCAGATCAGCGACGGGCAATTGGGCATCAATGCCTCTGAAGCCCTGTCCCGCGTGCCAGGCCTGGTGGTGCAAAACCGCCAGAACTATGCGCAGGACCTGCAGATTTCTTCCCGCGGCTTCGGCGCGCGCTCGGCGTTCGGCGTGCGTGGCATCAAGCTGCTTGCCGACGGCATTCCCGCCAGCACCCCGGACGGCCAGGGCCAGGCCGCAACCTTCAATCTCGACACCGCCGAACGCATCGAAGTGCTGCGCGGGCCTGCCGCCACGCTGTATGGCAGCAACGCCGGCGGCGTGATCCAGATGTTTTCCCGCGACGGTGAAGGCCCGCCGCGCATCGGCGCCGAAACCCTGGTGGGCAGCGACGGCCTGAACAAAAACCACTTGAGCGCCGAAGGCGCCGCCAATGGTGCGGGCTTCGTCCTCGACGCCTCGCGCATGGACACCAACGGCTATCGCGACCACAGCAGCGCGCGCCGCGACCAGACCTTCGCCAAGCTCAATTTCCAGCCCGATGACGACAGCAAGCTGGCGCTGATCTACAGCAGCCTGGAGCAGAACGGGACGCAGGACCCGCTGGGGCAGAAATGGCAGGCGTATAAGGCAGACCCTCGCTCCGTGGACCCCGCCGCGTTGCAGTACAACACGCGCAAAAGCATCGATCATCAGCAATTGGGGATGAATTACGAGCGCTACATCGGCGATGCGACGTTACAGGTGAATGCGTATACGGGGCGCAGGAGTGTGATTCAGTACCTATCGATCCCCAAAGGCACCCCGCCCAACGAACGCGGCGGCGGCGTGGTGCAATTCGACCGCAAGTTCTACGGCGGCAGCGTACGCTGGATGCAGCCCATCGACAGCGCGCCGGGTGAGCTGACGATCATCACCGGCTTGGACTTCGACCAGAGCGAAGACAGCCGCCACGGCTACCAGAACTACAGCGGCACCACCCTTGGCGTAAAGGGCCAGCTACGCCGCGATGAAATCGACACGGCGCGCAGCCTCGATCCCTACCTCCAGGCCAACTGGGCCCTCGACCGCTGGACCCTGCAAGCCGGCATCCGCCACAGCAGCATGCAGTTGGACGTCGACGATCAATTCCTGAGCAATGGCGACGCCAGCGGCAGCAAGACCTACCAGAAAAACACCCCGTCGATGAGCGTGATGTACGCGTTCACGCCCGAGTTGCACGGCTACGTCAGTGCAGGCAAAGGTTTCGAAACCCCTACCCAGGCAGAATTGGCCTACGCGCCAGGTAATGTCGAGGGCTTCAACTTCGGCCTGAAACCGTCCGAAAGTACCCAATATGAAGTGGGCCTGAAGGCCCAGCTGAACGACACGCGGATCAACGCGGCGGTGTTCCAGATCACCACCGAGGACGAACTGGTAGTCGACCAGTCCCTGGGCGGGCGCACCAGCTACCAGAACGCCGGCCGCACCCTGCGGCGCGGTTTCGAACTGGGCATCGAGAGCCGGTTGGCCGAACACTGGAGCACCAGCCTCGCCTACACCCGCCTGCAAGCCACCTATGACAGCGACTTCATCGGCGGCGGCAAGCCCGTCGACAAAGGCAACTACCTCCCCGGCGTGCCGCAAACCACCCTGTTCGCCGAACTGAACTGGAAGCCACGGGACTGGGTCAGCACCGCCATCGAAGGCATGTACCGCAGCAAGGTCTACGTCGAAGACACCAACCAGCAACACGTCGCACCCGGCTACAGCGTGTTCAACTGGCGCGCCCGTTTCGAGCAGAAAGTCGAGCACTGGACCTTCCACCAGACCCTGCGCCTGGATAACCTGCTCGACCGCCAGTACGTCGGCTCGGTGATCGTCGGCGACGGCAACGGCCGCTACTACGAAGCAGCGCCCGGACGCTCCTGGTATGCGGGAGCCGGCGCGCAGTACCAGTTCTGATGCGCCCACCGAACTCAAGCAGCCTGCCGCTGAGCCAAAAGCGTTTGCACGCCTCTTTCAGCAAGCAATGCCCATGAAGCGCATCGCGTCACGTGTGGAAAACGGCACCTACAAACCCCGCATCATCCGGGTCAAGGCTGAATAAACCCGGCTAGTTGCGCTCCAGCACACGGCGACTGGCAAAGCTGAAGGTCAGCACCACAAAAATCAGCACGCCGGTCGCCACCTGCTGCCAGTAGAAATTCCAGCCGATCAGCAGCAGGCCGTTGGCGATCACGTTGATAAACAGCACCCCCAGCAAGGTGCCGGGGATATTTGCCCGACCCTGTCGGCTCAACGTCGTGCCGATGAACACCGCGCCAATCGCATTGAGCAAAAACGCATTGCCGGACAGCGGCACGTAGGCGCTGACCGTCGAGCTGAGCAACACCCCCGCCACCCCGCAGGCCAACGCGGTGGCCAGCGCCACGACGGTCACGATGCGCCGCACCGACAACCCCGAATAATACGCCAGCAGCGGCTGGGTGCCCTGGGCCAACAACTCACGACCCAGGCGCCCGCGCGCAAGTGCCAGGCCGTAGAACAGTGCCAGCCCAAGGACGATCAGCAGCGGGGTCAGGCCGGTCAGTTCAGGCTTCACGTCCTGGGCGATATAGATCGGCTGACCGCCGTCCGACAGCAACTGCTGGGCGCTGGTGCCGATAAACAACGTCCCCAGGGTCGCCAGGAAAGGGCTGATGCGCAGCCCGGCGATCAAGCCGGCATTGAACACCCCGACCAGCAACGCAGCGACCAGCGCCCCCGTGGCAGCTACCACCCAGCCATGCCCACCATTGAGCAGCACGACGAAGCTGAAACTGGCGAAATCCAGCGCGGTGCCCACCGACAGGTCGATACCGCCGGCGGCAACGGCGTAAGTCATGCCGATGGCGACAATCGCCAGCAACACGAAGTTGTTCAGCAGCAGGCTGTGCAGGTTGCCGGCGCTCAGGAACCCTGGCGCCTGCACGGCGAACACCGCGACGATCAGCGCAAACACCAGCGGCAAGGTCAGCGGCAACAAGGCGCGCAGGTTCATGGGTGGGCTCCTCGGTTCAAGGCGCTGGAGGCGGCGACCACCAGCAAGATCAACACGCCTTGCACGCCATTGACCCAGAAGCTCGACACGTTGAGCAACTGGAAGCCATTGATCAGAAAACCGATCAACAGCGCAGCGAGCAAGGTGCCCGGGATACTCGCCACCAGTCGCCTGGAAAACACCACGCCAAGAAAAGCGATCGCCACCACCGACAGCAACATGTCGCCGGAACCGGTGGTACTGCCGCTGAAAAATGCCGCCGAACACAGCGCGGCCACCGCGGCGCACAACCCCGACAGCAGGTAGCTCGAGAGCACGTAGGCCGGCACCCGGATCCCGGCTGCCTGCGCCGCCTGTGGGTATTCGCCGACCGCATGCAGGCGCAGCCCGTAGGCCGAATGCTGGATCAGCAAGGTCAGCACGCCCGCCGTCACCAGCAGCACCCACGCCAGTGCCGGCACCGCCAGCCAGGTGCCGCCGCTGAGCAGGTCGAGCAGCGGCGAGTCGGTAGAGACCACGGTGTTTTCCGTCAGCACCAGCTCCAACCCGGCCAGTACGTTCATGCTCGCCAGCGTCGCCAGCAACGGTGGCAAGCGCAGCAGCACCACCGCCAGGCCGTTCAGCACGCCGACCGCCAGGCCACAGCCCAGGGTCAACAGCACGCTGAGCCAAAGCTCCAGGCCGGCATTGTTGAGCCGGCTGAACACCGCCGCGCACAGCCCGAGATTGGCCGCCAACGACAGGTCGAGCCCGCCGGCCACCACATTCGAGCCGCCGCCGATAATCACGCAGGTCAGCCCGAAGGCCAGCACGCCGAGGATCGCCGACTGGCTGAACACATTGGCCAGGTTACCCACCGACAGAAAATTCGGTGCGGCCACGGCAAACCCCACCAGGATCGCCAGGAACACCCCCACCGAACCCCGGCGCAGCACCAGCACCCACACGCGTTGCGAGAACCGGGGCGTCGCGACATCAAGCATGTTCGACCTCCCGCGCCGGCAGCGCTGCAGCGGGCACGGCCCCCGTCGCACAGGCCAGCAACTGATCGCTGTCAGCCTCGCCGGCATGGAATTCACCGGCGATCTCGCCGCGATGCAGCACCACAATTCGATCACTGATCCCGAGCAACTCCGGCAAGTCCGAAGACAGCACCAGCACCGCCGCGCCCGCTTCCACCAGGCGTCCGATCAAGCGATAGATCTCCACTTTGGCGCCCACATCCACACCCACGCAGGGCTCATCCAGCAGGTACACGGCCGAGCGCCGACTCAGCCATTTGCCCAACGCGACTTTTTGCTGGTTGCCGCCGCTCAGTTGACTGACCGCCGCGTGAGGGCCGGGCGCCTTGATCGCCAGTTCATCGATCAAGCGCACGCTCTCCGCGTGCTCCTGGCGCCGGCTCAACAGCCCCCAGCGACTGAACCTTCCCAGCCCCGCCAGCGTGAGGTTTTCCAGCACCGACAGCAGCGGCGAAATGCCCTGGCTCCGCCGCTCTTCCGGCACCAGGGCGATGCCCGCGGCAATCGCCTGGCCCGGCGAGCGCAGGCGCAACAGGCGCCCGTCCAGGTGCACGCTGCCGCTGTCGGCGCGCTCCACGCCGAACAAGGTCTTGAACAACTCTTTGGCACCTGAGCCGACCAGCCCGGTCAGGCCGAGGATTTCTCCGCGGCGCACCTGCAGGTCAATCTGCCGATAACGCCGCGCCAGGCTCAGCCCGCGCACCTGCAACAACGGCGGGCCCAATTCGACCTTGGCCTTGGGGTACATCTCCTGCACCTCGCGGTTGACCATCAGCCGCGCAATCTCGGCGCTGGAGGTGTGTCGTGGCTGCACCACCGCCACGTCGCGGCCATTGCGCAACACCGTGACTTCATCGCACAGGCTGTCGATTTCCTGCAGGTAATGGGAGATGTACAGAATCGACAACCCCGGTCACGCAGGCGCTTGACGATGCGCAGCAGTTGGTCGACTTCACGCTTGACCAACGCCACGCTGGGCTCGTCGAATACGAGGATTTTCGGCTGGCGGATCAATGCCCGGGTAATTTGCAGCACTTGGCGCTCGGCGCTGTTCAGCTCGCCGACCAAGGCGCCTGCCGGCAGTTGCAGATCAAAATATTCGGCCAGCAAGCGCTCGGCTTCACGCTGCTGTCGGCGCCGATCCACGAACGGTCCGCGACGCAATTCATGGCCGAAAAACAGCGCCTCGCCGACAGTGAAACTCGCCGGCAACAGGCGCTCCTGATGGATGAACTGCACGCCCAGCGCATCCACCTGGCGCGGCGACAAGGAGGCATAGGATTGGCCGTCGATACTGACCTGTCCCGCATCAGCCTTGTGAAGGCCGGCAAGGATCTTGATCAAGGTCGACTTGCCCGCGCCGTTCTCGCCCACCAGCCCGTGAATGCTGCCACGCTCGACCTTCAGGCTCGCATCCTCCAGCGCCTGGGTGGCACCGAAGCGTTTGCGCAAGTGCTGCAGGTGCAATGCCGCCATCAGTCACCCCGCAATTGCTGGACCTGCGCCAGGTTGGCGGCGGTGGTCAGCAGCGTGGGCACATGGGTTTCCTTGGGCAGGTCACGTTGGCCGGCCAGGTAACGCGCCACGTTCTGCACGGCGGTCTTGCCGATCAGCGCCGGCTGCTGCGCCACCACCGCGCCCACCGGCGATTTCGCCTGGCCGAGCAGCGCCAGCACTTCGGGGGTGCCATCGACGCCGTAGGTCTTGATCTCGGTGCGCTTGGCATCGATCAATGCCTTGCTCGCGCCCAGTTGCGGGATGTCCCACGCCGACCAGATCGCCGAGACGCTGCCCGCCGGGTATTTGTTGAGCAATGCCGACACTTGGGAGTAGGCGTCCTGCACGGTATTGGGGATCACATCGCGCAGTTCCGGCTGGATAATCTCCAGCTGTGGGTAATCCTTGAGCGCCAGCTTCAACTGGTCATAACGGATCGCGCACACCGGCACGCCGTAGAAACCATTGAACACCAGGATCTTGCCCTTGCCGCCAGCGTCCTTGATCAACTGATCGGCCAGCGCCTTGCCGGTGGCGACGTTGTCCGAGGTGGTGTTGTTGAGGCTGTATTGCGAGGGCGCATCGATGGTGAACAGCGGGATGCCGGCCTTGCTGATGCGCTTGAGCCAGGGGTCGATCACGCTGAGGGTACCGAGGGTCTGGATCACCGCATCCGGCTTCTGGGTGACCACGGTCTGCAGCTGGGTCACCAGGTTTTTGTCGTTACGCCCGGCATCCAGGGTGATCGGTGTACCGCCCAGGCGCTTGATCTCATCGACCTGCGCCTGGAACGCCTTGATATCGAAATAGTGACTGGTGCCGGTCATGCTCACCGCAATGCGCTTGCCGGCCAGGGACGGCACGGCATCATCACCTTCTGCAGCATGAGCCACGCCACTCAGCAGCAGGACGGCGCCAAGGCAGATCAAACGGGAAAGCGAGGAAAGGCTGGAAGGCATACAGGGCTCCGCTGCAAACGGTGAAAGGGTTCACCAGGTGCTATTGCAGAGCCCGTGCCAGGATTTTTAATGAGTTAAATCAGCAAGATAAAAACCCAAAGCGAAAGCGTGATGTCGTTCTTGAACACAACTGCCCAATCGCTGTTGCCCACGCAACACCTGTCACTGAGTGTTCGCACCCTAGCTTGCGCATTTCGACTAAAGCGCCTGCGTTGACACGCTGGAATCGCAAGCATAGAACCTGGCGCAAAGGGACTGGGGGATCCCGGTCGGCGCTCTAGCCTCGGTGAGTTTCATCGGGGCTTTTCGCTTGCTGGAATGCGGAATTGCCTGAAACGAATTTTATCTGCCCCCCCATGCGAATGTGGGAGCGGGCTTGCCCGCGAAGGCGACCTGACAGTCGACCAGGATGTTGGATCAGACTGAGTACCTATCCCTTTCTGCGGCAACCGCGGCTACGGGTTCCGCTCTTGCAGCGGGTCACTTTCGAAAAGCGCGAAAGCAACCAAAGCGCTCTCGCCCCTACGCTCGGTGTGCCCGTAATCCGACATGGATTTGGCGGGCCACCATCGCCGGCAAGCCGGCTCCTACAGTTTGGGCAGTCGCTGATCGATCAGTTGGTACAACGCGCTGCTCTGCGGCCAGTTGCGCATGAACCGCGCGCGGTCCCTGGCATACGCCGGGGTGAAGCTCGCGATTGAGCTGTGTTGGCACATGGCGTCGAGGTCGATCAGCGACCAGCGGTCCTTGTCCCAGAACAGGTTATGGCCCTTGAAGTCACCATGGCTGATGCGTTCGCGGATCAGCTCGGCGAACAGCTGATCCAGCGCCTGCAGTTCGTTTTCCGGCGCCTCGCCGTTTTCAACGTACGGCGCGAAGCGTTCGATGATGTCCGGACCCGATAGGTATTCGGTGACCAGGTACGCGCGGCTGCGCAGCCAGAGAAAACGCTTTTCCAGCACGGCCAGCGGCTTGGGCGTGGCGATGCCGAGGAAGGCCAGGCGGTTGCCTTCGCGCCAGGAATGCCAGGCGCGACTGGGGCGCCAGAAGCGCTTGAGCCAGTGGGCAAAACCCTTGATGTTGTAGCGCTTGATCACCAGCGGCCGACCGGCCACCTCGACCTTGGCCACGCTGGCGGCACCGCCGGTCTTGTACAGGTGGCCCTGGTCGAGCAATGCATCCGCCTGCTCCAGCACCGCGAGCATCGCCGGCTCTTCCTCGCGACGAATCGCGCGCAAGGCAAAGGCCCCTCGCACCACGCTGAACAGCGTGCATTCGCGGCCGACCTTGTGCAGAAAGTCTTTCAGGCGCCAGGCACTGACCTTGCGCACCTGTTTCTCCAAGGCTTCCAGCGGCAGGGCGTGCTCGCTGTTGCCCAGCAGGTAGTACACCAGCAGTTCTTCGGTAAACGGCTCGAGATTTTTTGGCAACTGGGCGAAAAATACCCCGAGGTTTTCCAGCACACGGTTACGTGACAGCGGCTTACCGGCTTCTTCGACGCGAATCCCGGCGCCATCGATCAGGTACAGCTTGCCGTCCTGGCGCAGCAGGTTGTCCAGGTGCAGGTCTTCCTGCCACAGCCCTTTGGCGTGCATCTGCGCGACCGCACCCAGCGCCTCGGCCAGCACCGCTGTCTGCTCGTCGGCCAACGGCGGCAGGCCTTCGACGGCGTGCCAGGCATCAGCCAGGCTCTCGGCGCCCTCGATAAATTCGAACAGCAGCCAACCGCCCTCGCCTTCCTGCAAGCCATCGGCGAGCAGCAACGGGGTGGTCAGGCCTTGCTCGGCGAGCAGCCGCACGCCGCGCAGCTCACGCTGAAAATGCCGCGCCGCCTTGCTGCCCACCAACAACTTGGCCAGCACCGGACGCCCGCGCCACACCGCCGCGCCCACGTAGCGCTCGCCCGGCAACACCCGCAACAGGCTCAGCAGTTGCAACTGACCGGCGCCTGCGGCATCGGCGAGATCCAGAGTGAGGGGCAGGCTCGGTGTGCGGCCGGCGTTTTTCAGCTCGGACAGACGCATCAGCGGTTCTCCTTGTGGCTACGCCGTTTCGTCAGGCGCTGCAGCCAGGTGCCGACCAATGTACTGCCCTCAGGCTGATCGAGGTAGGCCGCCAGCAACTGGCGCACCTGCGCATCCGACCATTGCGGCGCACGGCGCAACAACGGCTCCAGGTCCTTGACCCGGTCACGCCAGCCGAACAGCAGCGGGCGGGTTTTCTCCAGGTCGATCAACTGCGCGGCGTAACCGTCACCGGTGGCCTGCAGGAAAATATGCTTGGGGTAGAAACAGCCATGCACCTGGCCAACGCTGTGCAGCCGGCGCGCCAACAGGCCGCAGGCCAACAGGATCGCGTGATGCTGGGCGTCGCTCAGGTGCGCCCACTGCTCCAGCAGCGAGTCCAGGTCATTCCAGCCGTCCAGGGCGCGGGTCAGCAGCATCGCGCGGTGCTCGCCGGCGACCTTGCGCTCGCCATAGAATGCCGCCTGCAACGCCGGGATACCGAGCTTGCGGTAGCGGCTGATATTGCGAAATTCGCGCGAGAAACTGGGCTCGCCCAACGGGCGGTGCAAGCTGCGCGTGAGGTAGTTGCTCTGGCGCTTGAGGTAATAGCCGTGGCCGTCCAGCTCCAGGCGAAACACACTGCTCCAGCCGCCACGGCTGGTGTTCGGCTCGTCCACCGCGTCCAGTTGCTTGGCCCACAGCGCGTCGAATGTCGCGAGGCCGTGGCGCTCCAACAGGGCGCGGTCTTCGGCCGCCAGGAAATCACTCATTCGCGTCCCTCGAAAAACTTCACCACGTGGCGAATACGCTGTTTGTCCGATGCACTCAGGTGCCGGCGCTGACGGTACTGCATGTAGAAACGCAGGCGCTGGGTGGCTGACAGGTGATACTTGGCCACCTTGTCCAGGCACGCCAGGTCCTTGGTGATGCGGTACTTGAGCCAGAAGCCGCGCCAGAAATCGCCATTGGGGCAGTCGATCAGGTACAGGGTCGACTGGTCGTCGATCAGCAGGTTGCGCCACTTCAAATCGTTATGGGTAAACCGATGGTCGTGCATGGTTCGCGTGTATTCGGCGAGCTGGCGGCTGACCGCGTCGACCCATTTGGGGTCGCGCAGGCGCGCATCGTTACGCTCGGCCAGCACCGAGAGGTCTTCGGTCCTCGGTAATTCGCGGGTGATCATCGCCCCACGGTCGTAGGCCAGGCCCTTGCGCGCCAGGCCCCAGGCGACCACGTCGGCGGTGGGGATACCCCACTTGGCGAAGCGCTTGAGGTTTTGCCATTCGGACTTCACGCGCGGCTTGCCCAGGTAGCGCCGCAACCCCTTGCCGGCGCCGGTGTAGCGCTTGACGTAGTAATTGACCCCGCCGCGCTCCACGCGGATCACTTCCGACAAGGGATCGCGGGTCAGGCGTTCGCCTTGCAGGGCGAACACCGCGTCGAGGCTTCCAAAATCATCCGCCAGGTGGGCGTAGGCAGGTTCCAGGTTCCAACCCGCCATCAGATCGCATCCCCATAACGTTGCTTGCGCGCGTACAGCTTGTCGGCCTTACGCTGCATCAGGCTCAACGATGCCGATTGCTCCGCCAGGATCTGGCGCAGCGGCTGGCGGAAGTAGCCCTTGAGGAAGCGCAGTTTGTCGCGGCGCGTCAGGCCGATGTCCAGCGCCGAGTAGTACAGCGCGGACAAGTCCTTGTCGCGCCAGCGCAGCGGCAGATGGGCACGCAACTGGGCGCGGTGCAGGTCGATCACCGAGAGCTTGATGTTGTTCGCGTCGATGGGCCTGGAAGTGTCCAGCAAGAAGTGGCAGAGGTAGCAGTCACGGTGATTGACGCCACCACGGTGCATGTCGCCCACCATGCGTGCCAGTTCGTGTGTGAGCGCATGGCGCAGCGCGGGGGCAGGCGGTTCGGCGACCCAGTTGATGCTGAGGTCTTCGAGGCTGAGGGTCGGCGCCAGTTCTTCGGTGATGATGAACGAGTGCTGGTCCGCCGGGTTGCTGCCCTTTTCACCGAAGGCCACGCCGGTCATGGTCGGCACGCCGAGTTCCTGCAAGCGATGAATCGCCGCCCACTCAAGGCCGGCGCCGAGCACCGGCAGCTTGGCGGTGATCAGGTTCTTGAAGATTTCACCCCAGCCGATACCCCGGTGGATTTTGACGAAATACGGACGGCCCTCCACCTCTGTGCGCAAGGTGCGACGTGCCGCCAGTTCACGGAATACCTGGCCTTGCAGTTGCTCGACTTCGGCGAAGGCATCGCGCCCGGCCCATAAAGTCTTGAACGGTTCGGCAAGAATCAACTTCATCGTTTTGGCTCCGCCAGAATCACATCCGCAGCGTGCTGCGGCATGCTGTAGAGGTCGGCCGTCTCGGCGAAGGCCAACCCATTGCGGCCCCAGGCCGCGCGCTGTGCAGTGTCGGTGAGCATGCGAGCCAGGTACTGGTTGAGCTGGCTCTGTTCGAACGGCTCATCCAGCACCAGGCCACTGTCGGCTTCGGCGATGTAGTGGGCGTAACCACACACGGCCGAGACCAGCACCGGCAACCCGGCCACCAGGGCTTCGAGCAATACGGTGCCGGTGTTTTCGTTGTACGCCGGGTGGATCAACACATCGGCGCCCAGCAGGAAACGCGGGATATCACTGCGGCCCTTGAGGAACTGCACATTGTCGCCCAGGCCCAGGGTCGCGCTTTGCAGCTGGAATACCTTGGGGTCGTCCTGGCCGATTACAAACAGGCGCGTGCGTTTTTTCAGTTCCGTCGGCAGCGCGGCCACGGCTTTCAAGCTGCGATCGACGCCTTTGGTCTTGAAGCCGGAGCCGATTTGCACCAGCAGCAAATCGTCGTCGGCCAGGTTGAATTCCTGGCGGAAACCCTGGCGAATCTCGGCCGCATTCGGCGGCGCGCGACGGTCCTGGGCAATGCCTGGCGGCAGCAGGTGGAAGCGTTGCAGCGGCGTGTCGTAATGCTTGATGAACAACGGCTGCTGCACTTCGGAGATCATCAGGATCTCGGTCTTGGCATCCTTGGCGAACACCGCGCGCTCGTACTCGGCAAAGTGGCGATAGCGACCAAAATTGCGGTACAGCGAATGGCGCAGGTTTTGCGCCTTGTCTTCGAAGCAGCCATCGGCGGCGTAGTACACGTCCAGGCCAGGCATCTTGTTGAATCCGATCAGGCGGTCGACCGGGCGCTTGGCCAGGTCCTCGGCCATCCAGGCGCTGAGCTTCTCGTTGCGCCGATGGTTGAAGAACGCCTTGACCGGCGCCACCAGCACTTCGAAGCCCGGCGGGATGTCACCTTCCCAGATCAGCGTGTAGACACGAATCTGATGGCCGCGCTGCTGGCACTCCAGGGCGATGCGCATGAAGTCGCGCTGCAGGCCGCCGAAGGGGAAGTATTTGTACAGAACAAAAGCCAGTTGCATCAGTGCAGTTCCTCAGCCAGTAACAACGTGCTCAGCCGGCTCGCCACACGCTCAGGGTTCAGGCGCGTGAAGCACAGGGGCGACTCACGCTTGATGTCGAACCGACGCAGGTCATCCGCCGTCGGTTGATAGGTACAGTTTTTTTGCAGGCACGGCGCACACGACCAATCGCTGGCCAGGTGAATCTGGCCCTTGCCGTAGGCGCCGGTCAGGCCGGGGTTGGTCGGGCCGAACAGGGAAATGGTCGGCACATCCAGCGCCGCCGCCAGGTGGCCCAGGCCGGTGTCCACCGCCACACAGGCGCGGGCACCGGCCAATACGCGGGCGACACCGGCGAGGTTCAACTTGGGCAGGACCTCGGCATTCGGCAGGCCCTGGGCCAGGCGCTCGGCCCGAGCCTTTTCGACCGGGTTGCCCCACGGCAATTTCACGTCCACCCCCAGGCGGCCCATGCGTTCGGCCAGCTCGCGCCAGTAGGCTTCGGGCCAGTGCTTGGTGTCCCAGGTGGTGCCGTGCAGCAGCAGCACGAAGGGCTTTTTCGGCGGCAGGCCGAGCAACTTGTCGACGCTCAGGCCATAGTCGCCCAGGCCTTTGGGCAAGTCATAACCGAGGGCCACGGCAAACAGCTGGCGCAAACGCTCCACCGCATGCTGCCCACGGGCCACGGCCAGGCGGCGCGAATAGAAGCGCGCAGCGATTGGCTCACGGGCCGACTGCTGGTCAAAACCCGCCACCGGGGCCCGCACGTAACGGGTCAACCAGGCACTTTTGAGCAGGCCCTGGGCATCGATTACCAGATCATATTTGGTCGACTGAATGCGCTGCTTGAAGCGTCGCCACTCGCCACTCTTGAAGGTCTGCCAAAGGTTCTTGCGCCAGCGGCGGATCGCCACCGGGATCACCTTGTCCACCGCCGGGTGCCAGGTGGGGATTTCGGCAAAGCCTTCTTCCACCACCCAGTCGAATTGAATGCCCGGGATCGCCCGCGCGGCGTCGGTAAGTGCCGGCAACGCGTGGATCACGTCGCCCAGGGATGAGGTCTTGATTACCAGTACGCGCAAACTATCGGACCTCGACCGCAGAGCCCTGCAACCGCTGCAAGGCTTCGTTCACCGGCTGCGGCAGCAACTGGCGCATGCAGTTGTAATGGCCGAAACGGCAGGTGCGATCAAAACAGGGGCTGCAATCGAGTCCCAGGCGCACCACTTCGACCTGATCGGCCAACGGCGGAGTGAAGCCCGGCGAGGTGGAGCCATAGACCGCCACCAGCGGGCGATTCAGCGCAGCCGCCACGTGCATCAGGCCGGAGTCGTTGGACACCACCGAGTCGGCGCAGGACAGCAAGTCGATGGCCTCGGCCAGTGACGTATCGCCACTGAGGTTCACGGCTTCTTCGCGCAGGCCGGGAATCAGGCGCTGGCGAATGTCCTCGCCGACCGGGTGATCCTTTTTCGATCCAAACAGCCACACCTGCCAACCTTCGCGGATCTTGGTCTCGGCGACTTTGGCGTAATGCTCCGACGGCCAGCGCTTGGACTCGCCAAACTCGGCACCCGGGCACAGCGCCAGCACCGGGCGATCGAGTTGCAGGCCGAACTTGGCCAGCGCTGCATCGCGGGTGACTGGATCGATTTGCAGGCTCGGGCGCGGGTACGGCGTCGGCAGTTCGGCGCCGGGGGCGTAGGCCAACGCCATGAAACGCTCGATCATCAGCGGGTAACGCGCCTTGTCGAGCTTGCGCACGTCATTGAGCAGGCCGTAGCGAAACTCGCCACGCCAGCCGGTGCGCTTGGGGATACCGGCGAAAAACGGCACCAGCGCCGACTTCATCGAGTTGGGCAGCAGGATCGCCTGGTCGTACTGGCCGGCCAGGGATTTGCCGATACGCCGGCGGGTCGCCAGTTCCAGGGCACCGTGGCCGAGCGGAAAGCTCAAGGCCTTGCGCACTTCGGGCATGCGCTCGAGGATCGGCCGGCTCCACTCAGGGGCAAGCACGTCGATCTGGCAGTCCGGATAGCGCTGGCGCAGGCACTGGAACAGTGTCTGTGCCATCACCATGTCACCGACCCAACTGGGCCCAACGATCAGAATATTCATGTAGTTTCCACAAACGATGCGGGGAGGCTTATGCCTCCCCGCCTCGAAAATTACTGTAGGTCACGGTTGGCCCGGTAACAGCTTTGTGCGGGAGCGGGCTTGCTCGCAAAAGCGATCTGTCAGCCGCCCCATCGAGTGACTGAAATAGCGCTTTCGCAAGCAAGCCCGCTCCCACCTTTATTCGAGCTTCAGCTTAACCCCAGTTCCTGCCAGATTCGCATCACCTGGCGCCGTTCGTCGGCGAACTGATCCCCGGCTACCGTACCAGCCTCATTCTGCAGGGCCTGGCGGTGCGCGGCGGAGCGGTAGGCTTTATACACCTCGCGCAGCAGATGAGCATCGGCGGCGGGCATCAACCCCACCTGCTCCAGGCCTTCCAGAATGCGGATATTGTCGGTATAGCGCAGCAACGATGGATGCTGCGCAGACCACGCCAAAGCCGCGTATTGCACCATAAATTCAATATCGACGATACCTCCGGCGTCCTGCTTGAGGTCGAACAGCGCCGTGGCTTCGAAGGCATTGGCGCCGGTGCCGGCCGCCGTGCCCTTGGTGCCCAGGTTGTCACGCATCTTGGCGCGCATCTCGCTGACCTCCTGGCGCAGCTTCGCCAGATCGCGCTCACGCCCCAGTACCTTGGCCCGGACCTGCTCGAACGCCTGGCCCACATCCTGGCTGCCGACCAGCACGCGCGCGCGGATCAGGGCCTGATGCTCCCAGGTCCAGGCTTCATTTTGTTGATAGCGATCAAACGCGCCGAGCGAACTGACCAACAGCCCGGACGCGCCCGAAGGTCGCAGGCGCATGTCCACTTCATACAGCTGGCCGGAGTTGGTCTGGGTGGTCAGCAGATGGATGATCCGCTGGCCCAGGCGCGTGAAGAACTGCGCGCCATCAATCGGCTTGGCGCCGTCGGTCTCGGCCTGCGGGTCGCCATCGTGGATAAACACCAGGTCCAGGTCCGAACCATGCCCCAGTTCGATGCCGCCGACTTTCCCATAACCGACAATGATGAACCCGGGATCGCACAAGGTGCCGTCCAGCCGTTGCGGCGAGCCGTGGCGCGCCACGGTCTGGCGCCAGGCCAGGGCCAGCACCTGTTCGAGGATGGCTTCGGCGAGCCAGGTCAAGTAGTCGCTGACTTTCATCAACGGCAGGCTGCCGGCGATTTCCGAGGCCGCCACGCGCAGGCGGTGAGCCAGCTTGAAGTGCCGCAAGGCCTCCATCTGCTGCTCCAGGTCATCCTCGGGGATGCGCGTGAGCCGCTCGCGCAACTCGGCGGCAAGTTCCGGCGCCAATGGTGGCTTGAACAGGCGGCCTTCGTTGAGCAACTCGTCGAGCAGCAGCGGGAAACGCGTGATCTGCTCGGCAATCCACGGGCTGGCGGCGCACAGGGTCAGCAGGCGGCGCAGGGCGTCGGGGTTTTCCGTGAGCAGCACCAGATAGGCAGAGCGCCGCGCGACGGCCTCCACCAGCGGCAATACACGTTCGAGCACCAGGTCCGGGTTGGCGTGTTCGACGGCCTGGGCCAGCAGGCGCGGGATAAACGCGTCCAATCGCTCGCGACCGAGGCGCTGCATGGCGCGCAATTGCGGGCTGCTGCGCAGGCCGGCCAGGGCCTTGAGGGCCTTGGGCGCATCAGTGAAGCCGCCTTCCGCGAGCTGACGACACGCAGCCTCTTCGTCCTGGGACTCTTCCCACAGCGGCAACCACTCTCCGCCCACGACCAGTTCGCCCTCTTCGCCTTCCTCTTCATCCGGATCCGCGATGACCTGGCGGAAATGCCAATCCACCCGGCCACGCCAGTACATCAGGCGCTCATGGAACGCGGACCAGTCGGCGAAACCGAGCATAAAGGCAATGCGCGCCTGGTCCTCCGGGCTGTCCGGGAGCATTTGCGTCTGGCGATCGGCAATCGCTTGGATCGCGTGCTCGGTGTAGCGCAGGAATTCATAGCCGTTGCGCAACTCGGCGATCACCGCCGGCGGCAGGTAGCCCTGGCCTTCGAGGGTGCCGAGCACTT
Organism: Pseudomonas sp. PS01298; assembly: GCF_029959745.1. Taxonomy (NCBI): domain Bacteria; kingdom Pseudomonadati; phylum Pseudomonadota; class Gammaproteobacteria; order Pseudomonadales; family Pseudomonadaceae; genus Pseudomonas; species Pseudomonas sp. PS01298. The sequence goes on from NZ_JASCPP010000013.1 coordinate 53,654, forward strand.
TGAGCAGCGGCCGCTGCTGCAGGCTGAGGTCGCGACCACCGTGGATCAACTGGAAGGCCTGGGCGATGAACTCCACCTCGCGGATGCCACCCGAGCCCAGCTTGATGTTTTCGGCCATGCCCTTGCGCCGCACTTCCTGCTGGATCAGCTGCTTCATGGTGCGCAGCGCTTCGATGGCTGAAAAGTCCAGGTAACGGCGGTACACGAAGGGGCGCAGCATATCGAGCAACTGCGCACCGGCGACCTGGTCGCCGGCGACCACACGCGCCTTGATCATGGCGTAGCGTTCCCAGTCGCGACCCTGGTCCTGGTAGTACTGCTCCAGCGCGTTGAAGCTGAGCACCAGCGCGCCAGCCGAGCCGTAGGGGCGCAGGCGCATGTCGACACGGAACACAAAGCCGTCGACGGTCATCGGATCGAGGGCCTTGATCAATTTTTGACCAAGGCGGATGAAGAATTCCTGATTATCCAGGGAACGCTTGACGCCCACCGTCTCCCCGCCCTCGGGGTAGGCGAAGATCAGGTCGATATCCGACGACAGGTTCAGCTCCACCGCACCGAGCTTGCCCATGCCGAGGATCACCATGTGCTGGGCTTCGCCGCTGCGCCGGCCAGTCGGCGTGCCGAACTGCACGCAATGGCGCTGGTACAGCCACTGGTAGGCCTGGTCGATGCTGGCGTCGGCCATGTCGGAGAGGTCGCGGCAGGTTTGCACCAGGTCCGCCTGGCGGGTCAGGTCGCGCCAGATGATGCGCACTTGCTGGCGCGTGCGCTGGCGGCGCAGCACGCGGCCCAGCTCATCTTCTGTTTCGGCCTGTTGCACGGCGCCGGCGATCTGGCCGCACAGCTCCCCCGGTGCAAAGCCGCGGTCCAACTCGCCCCAGGCCACCAGTTCGAGCAACATCAAAGGGTCACGAACACTCTGTTCAATCACGAAATCACTGGCGGCGCACACGCGGGCGAAGTCGGCCCACCGTTGCGGCGTCCACGCAGAAAGGCCATGATCGTCGTCCAGCGCGGCCACTGCGTCACGAAATGACTGCTCGGCCCGGCTGGCGTAAGGCAAGAGAATGGCGGGTAATTCGGCCAGTGTTGGCAGGCTCATGGTCTATCCTTGATCGGCGCGTAAATGGCTTGTAGCTGTGAACGCAAGAACCACGCTCGATGAAGGACTGTCGAACAAAAGTTAGAAATAGCTGAAAAATCATTAATTTTGGCAGGCAACATTAAACTTCTACCTTTTCTTGTTCGCAAAAGATCAACAATAACGATTATGCTCACCAGCCAGACCGAGCAATCCGCTCAGTCTTGTGTAGTTTTACTACTCGTATATACATTCGAAAGGCTGAAATGGCCGACGATTTGTAGTAAAACTACAGGACGCCGAAGCAACCTTCGGCCATCCAAGAATTTATGTCGTCTGCCCACAAGGCCAGTCGCAAACTTCAGGCAACCGATTCTGGTAGCCTTTCCGCCCTGGAGCAAGCCATGCAAGACCTCGATCCCGTCGAAACCCAGGAATGGCTGGACGCCCTGGAATCGGTTCTCGACAAAGAAGGCGAAGACCGTGCTCACTACCTGATGACCCGTATGGGCGAACTCGCGACCCGCAGCGGCTCGCAACTGCCCTACGCCATCACCACGCCGTACCGCAACACCATCCCCGTTACCCACGAAGCACGCATGCCTGGCGACCTGTTCATGGAACGCCGCATTCGCTCGCTGGTACGTTGGAACGCCATGGCGATGGTAATGCGCACGAACTTGAAAGATTCTGACCTGGGCGGTCACATCTCCAGCTTCGCTTCCAGCGCAACCCTGTACGACATCGGCTTCAACTACTTCTTCCAGGCCCCGACCGACGAACACGGCGGCGACCTGATCTACTTCCAGGGCCACACCTCGCCAGGCGTCTACGCCCGTGCGTTCATGGAAGGCCGCATCACCGAAGAACACATGAACAACTTCCGCCAGGAAGTGGACGGTAACGGCCTGTCGTCGTACCCGCACCCTTGGCTGATGCCTGATTTCTGGCAGTTCCCGACTGTATCCATGGGCCTTGGCCCGATCCAGGCGATCTACCAGGCACGCTTCATGAAGTACCTGGAAGCGCGCGGCTTCATCCCGGAAGGCAAGCAGAAAGTCTGGTGCTTCCTGGGCGACGGCGAGTGCGACGAGCCGGAATCCCTGGGCGCCATCTCCCTGGCTGGCCGCGAGAAGCTGGACAACCTGATCTTCGTCATCAACTGCAACCTGCAGCGCCTCGACGGCCCGGTTCGCGGCAACGGCAAGATCATCCAGGAACTCGAAGGTGTGTTCCGCGGTGCTCAGTGGAACGTGACCAAAGTCATCTGGGGCCGTTTCTGGGACCCACTGCTGGCCAAGGACGTCGACGGTATCCTGCAACGCCGGATGGACGAAGTCATCGACGGCGAGTACCAGAACTACAAAGCCAAAGACGGCGCGTTCGTACGTGAACACTTCTTCAACACGCCTGAACTCAAGGCGATGGTTGCCGACCTGTCCGACGACGAGATCTGGAAACTCAACCGTGGCGGCCACGACCCGTACAAGGTCTACGCGGCGTACCACGAAGCGGTCAACCACAAAGAACAACCGACCGTCATCCTGGCCAAGACCATCAAGGGTTACGGCACCGGTGCCGGCGAAGCGAAAAATACTGCGCACAACACCAAGAAAGTCGATGTCGACAGCCTGAAGTTGTTCCGCGATCGTTTCGACATCCCGGTCAAGGACGAAGAGCTGGAGAACCTGCCGTTCTTCAAGCCGGAGCCGAACAGCGCCGAAGCCCGTTACCTGAGCGAGCGCCGTGCCGCACTGGGCGGTTTCGTGCCACAGCGTCGCGCCAAGTCCTTCGACATCCCTACACCGCCACTCGATACCCTCAAGGCTATCCTGGACGGCTCGGGCGACCGTGAAATCTCCACCACCATGGCCTTCGTGCGGATCCTCGCGCAGCTGGTCAAGGACAAGGAAATCGGTTCGCGCATCGTCCCGATCATCCCGGACGAAGCCCGTACCTTCGGTATGGAAGGCATGTTCCGTCAGTTGGGCATCTACTCCTCCGTCGGCCAGCTCTACGAGCCAGTCGATAAAGACCAGGTGATGTTCTACAAGGAAGACAAGAAGGGCCAGATCCTCGAAGAAGGCATCAACGAAGCGGGCGCCATGAGCTCCTTCATCGCTGCCGGTACTTCGTACTCCAGCCACAACCAGCCGATGCTGCCGTTCTACATCTTCTACTCGATGTTCGGTTTCCAGCGTATCGGCGACCTGGCTTGGGCAGCAGGCGACAGCCGTACCCGTGGCTTCCTGATCGGCGGCACCGCCGGCCGTACCACGCTGAACGGCGAAGGCCTGCAACACGAAGACGGTCACAGCCACATCCTGGCTGCCACCATCCCGAACTGCCGCACCTTTGATCCAACCTACGGCTATGAGCTGGCGGTGATCATCCAGGACGGCATGAAGAAGATGACCGAAGAGCAGCAGGACGTTTTCTACTACATCACCGTGATGAACGAGTCCTACCAGCAGCCAGCCATGCCGGCCGGTGTCGAGGAAGGCATCATCAAGGGCATGTACCTGCTCGAAGAAGACACCAAAGAAGCGGCGCACCACGTGCAGCTGATGGGCTCCGGCACCATCCTGCGTGAAGTGCGTGAAGCGGCTAAGATCTTGCGTGACGAGTTCAACGTCGGCGCTGACGTCTGGAGCGTTACCAGCTTCAACGAACTGCGTCGCGATGGCCTGGCCGTAGAGCGTCATAACCGCCTGCACCCTGGCCAGAAGCCACAGCGCACCTTCGTGGAAGAGTGCCTGACCGGCCGTAAAGGCCCGGTGATCGCTTCGACCGACTACATGAAACTGTTTGCTGAACAAATTCGCCAGTGGGTCCCGTCCAAGGAATTCAAAGTCCTGGGCACCGACGGTTTCGGCCGCAGTGACAGCCGCAAGAAGCTGCGTCACTTCTTCGAAGTCGACCGTCACTTCGTGGTGTTGGCAGCCCTGGAAGCCTTGGCTGACCGTGGTGAGATCGAGCCTAAGGTAGTGGCTGACGCTATCGTCAAGTTCGGGATCAACCCGGAAAAACGCAACCCACTGGACTGCTGAGGAGATTTTTTGTGAGCGAACTCATTCGCGTACCTGACATCGGCAGCGGTGAAGGTGAAGTAATCGAGCTGTTTGTGAAGGTCGGCGACACCGTCGAAGCCGACCAGAGCATCCTGACCCTGGAATCGGACAAGGCGAGCATGGAAATCCCTGCTCCCAAGGCCGGCGTGGTCAAGAGCCTGAAAGTGAAGCTGGGCGATCGCCTGAAAGAAGGCGACGAACTGCTGGAGCTGGAAATCGAAGGTGCCGCTGATGCGGCCCCTGCGGCCGCCCCGGCTGCCGCTGCTGCACCAGCACCTGCTGCTGAAAAACCTGCTGCTGCCGAGGCCGCTCCGGCCCCGGCTGCTGCACCTGCCGCCGCCAGCGTCCAGGACATTCACGTCCCGGACATCGGCTCGTCAGGCAAGGCCAAGATCATCGAGCTGCTGGTCAAGGTCGGCGACACCGTCGAAGCCGACCAGTCGCTGATCACCCTGGAGTCCGACAAGGCCTCCATGGAAATCCCTTCGCCGGCTGCCGGCGTGGTGGAAAGCATCGCGGTCAAGCTGGAAGACGAAGTCGGCACTGGCGATTTCATCCTCAAGCTCAAAGTCCAAGGCGCAGCGCCGGCTGCCGCTCCAGCACCAGCGGCCGCTCCGGCTGCCAAGGCTGAATCGGCTCCAGCTGCCGCCGCCCCTGCGCCTGCTGCCAAAGCCGAGGCCGCTGCGGCCCCTGCCGCCGCCGCTCCAGCGCCAAGCGGTGCCAAGGTGCACGCCGGCCCTGCCGTGCGTCAGCTGGCCCGTGAGTTCGGCGTTGAGCTGAGCGCCGTGTCGGCCACTGGTCCTCACGGTCGCGTGCTGAAAGAAGACGTGCAGGTCTACGTCAAGGCCATGATGCACAAAGCCAAGGAAGCGCCAGCTGCTGGCGGCGCTACCGGTGGTTCGGGCATTCCGCCGATCCGCACCGTGGACTTCAGCCGCTTCGGCGAAACCGAAGAAGTGCCGATGACCCGCCTGATGCAAATCGGCGCGGCCGGTCTGCACGCCAGCTGGCTGAACATCCCGCACGTGACTCAGTTCGACCAGGCCGACATCACCGACCTGGAAGCTTTCCGCGTTGCGCAGAAAGCCGTGGCCGAGAAGGCCGGCGTGAAACTGACCGTGTTGCCACTGCTGCTCAAGGCCTGTGCACACCTGCTCAAGGAACTGCCGGACTTCAACAGCTCGCTGGCGCCAAGCGGCAAGGCGATCATTCGCAAGAAATACGTGCACGTAGGTTTTGCGGTCGACACCCCGGATGGCCTGCTGGTACCGGTCATCAAGAACGTCGACCAGAAGAGCCTGCTGCAGCTTGCCGCTGAGGCTGCTGCACTGGCTGCCAAGGCCCGTGACAAGAAGCTCACCCCGGACGACATGCAGGGCGCGTGCTTCACCATCTCCAGCCTCGGCCACATTGGCGGCACCGGCTTCACGCCGATCGTCAACGCGCCGGAAGTGGCGATCCTGGGTGTGTCCAAGGCAACTATCCAGCCTGTGTGGGACGGTAAAGCGTTCCAGCCAAAGCTGATGCTGCCGCTGTCGCTGTCCTACGATCACCGTGTGATCAACGGCGCCGCCGCTGCACGCTTCACGCAGCGCCTGAGCCAACTGCTGAACGACATCCGCACCATCCTGCTGTAAGCCGCAACGGCCTCCCCTTCAGCGGGGAGGCCCTTGCCGCACCGATTTCCGAGCGCCACGCTCGTACCTCAACCCCGCCACTTGGCGGGGCTTTTTTTGCCTGCGTACCAGGTAAAAATTGAACAAGCCAAACAGGTTTGTACACCTTCCGTCACATCGATTGAAGAAACCCCTCGCGCGGCCGATAACCCCCTTATAGCACTTAGCCTTCATCCTCTCTTGTCAGCCCGCGCCGCATGATGCAACCTTGCCGCAGGCAGCAGAAAAGAGGGCGTGAGCCCGGCGCCGTGCGCGTTATTTCAAGTGAGTCTCCCCCATGAAAAGCCAACCCGATGTCGCCCGTATGGCGGCCGAGGTAGTGACGCAGTTACCGGTGCCTTCGCGCCTCGGTATGCTGCGTTTCGAGCGGCTTAATGAGGCAAGCTGGGCCCTGCTCTACCTCGACCCCAACTGCGAGCGCCAATTCGGCCTGCCGGCGGTCGAGCTGTGCGCCCTGATCGGCACCCCCTACGCCAGCCTGATGGAGCCGCAGGCGCGCTATCAACTGCACGACACCATCCAGCAACAACTGACCCAGAGCCCTCACTACCTGGTGCGCTACACCCTGCACACCAGCGACGGCCCACTGAGCCTGCTGGAGATGGGCGAAGCCTACAAACAGCACAATCGCCACCTGCTGCGCGGCTACCTGATGGTGGTCGACGGCCTGTTCAGCGAAGTGCCTTCCCCCGCCCCCACGGCGGAGCTGGAGAGCCAGAACAGCCGCCTGCAGATCGCCCTGGAGCTCAATCAGCGCGCCCAGCAGGAACAACTGCAGCACCTGGAACGGGTGCGCGCCCAGCAGGAGCTGATCCTGCTGCTGGCCCGCCAGCGCTACACCACTAACAATTCGCTGCAGGAAGCCGCCGAGCTGATCACCCGCAGCGCCTGCGATATCTACCAGATCGACTGCGCCAGCATCTGGAACCTCGAAGGCCAGCGCCTGGTGCCGATTTCGGCGTACCACCGCGCGGACCAACGCCACCATATGCCCGAGGCGATCGACGCGAGCGGCTTTCCCGACTACCTCGAAGCCCTGCACACCAGCCGCGCCATCGACGCCACCAACGCCATGCGCGACCCGCGTACCCGGGAGATGGCCGAAAACCTGCGGGCCAAGGACATCTACGCGATGCTCGACGCGAGCATCCGCGTCGATGGCCAAGTGATCGGCGTGTTGTGCCTGGAACAGGGCGGCAGCCCGCGCGCGTGGCAGGCCGATGAAATTGCCTTCGCCGGTGAACTGGCCGACCAGTTCGCGCAAGTCATCAACAACCACAACCGCCGCACCGCCACCAGCGCACTGCATCTGTTCCAGCGCGCCGTGGAACAAAGCGCCAACGCCTTCCTGCTGGTCAACTGCGATGGCGTGGTGGAATACGTCAACCCGAGCTTTACGGCGATCACCCAGTACAGCGCCGAAGAGGTCCACGGCCACCGCCTGGCCCAACTGCCGGCCCTGGAAAACCTCAGCGAACTGCTGTTCGATGCGCCCTCGAGCCTGGCCAAAAGCAATAGTTGGCAGGGCGAATTCAAGAGCCGGCGCAAAAACCTCGAACCCTACTGGGGCCAGCTGTCGATCTCCAAGGTGTATGGCGATAATCGTGAGCTGACTCACTACATCGGCATCTACGAAGACATCACCCAGACCAAACTCGCGCAGCAGCGCATCGAGCGCCTGGCCTATACCGACAACCTGACCAACCTGGGTAACCGCCCGGCCTTCATCCGCAACCTCGACGAGCGCTTTGCCCGCGACAGCGACAGCCCGATCAGCCTGTTGCTGGTGGACATCGACAACTTCAAGCGGATCAACGACAGCCTCGGCCACCAGACCGGCGACAAGCTGCTGATCAGCCTGGCCCGGCGCCTGCGCAACAGCCTGAGTGCCGGCGGCAGCCTGGCGCGGTTTGCCAGTAACGAGTTTGCGGTGTTGCTCGACGACACGGACCTGGAGAGCGGGCAGCAGGTCGCCAGCCAACTGCTCGCGACCCTCGACAAGCCGATGTTCGTCGACAACCAGTTGATCAGCGTCACCGGCTCCGTGGGCCTGGCCTGCGCGCCGCTGCACGGCCGCGATCCACAGACATTGATGCGCAACGCCGGGCTCGCGCTGCACAAGGCCAAGGCCAACGGCAAACACCAGGTGCAAGTCTTTACCGAAGCGCTGAACGCCGAGGCGAGCTACAAGCTGTTCGTGGAAAACAACCTGCGCCGTGCCCTCACCCAGAACGAGCTGGACGTGTTCTACCAGCCCAAGCTGTGCCTGCGCAGTGGCCGTTTGCTGGGCATGGAAGCGCTGCTACGCTGGAACCACCCGGAAAAAGGCATGATCCGCCCCGACCAGTTCATCAGCGTGGCCGAAGAAACCGGGCTGATCATCCCTATCGGCAAATGGATCGCCCGCCAGGCCTGCCGCATGAGCCGGCAATTGAGCGCCGCCGGCATGGGCAACCTGCAGGTGGCGATCAACCTGTCGCCCAAGCAGTTCTCCGACCCGGACCTGGTGGCGTCCATCGCGACGATCCTCAAGGAAGAACAGCTGCCGGCCAACCTGCTCGAGCTGGAACTGACCGAAGGCCTGCTGCTGGAGGCCACGGAAGACACGCGCCTGCAACTGGACCAATTGAAAAGCTTCGGCCTGACCCTGGCCATGGACGACTTCGGTACCGGTTACTCGTCGCTCAGCTACTTGAAAAAATTCCCCATCGACATCATCAAGATCGATCGCAGCTTTATCCACGAAATCCCGGACAACCAGGACGACATGGAAATCACCTCGGCGGTGATCGCCATGGCCCACAACCTCAAGCTCAAGGTGGTGGCCGAAGGCGTCGAAACCTCCGAACAACTGGCCTTCCTGCGCCGGCATCGTTGCGACGTGGGCCAGGGCTACCTGTTCGACCGGCCGATCCCGGGTGCAGAGCTGCTCGAGAAGCTCAAGCGCTACCCGCGCGGGCCAATCGCCTGACAGCGCCGTAACACTCGGGCACACTGGCGGTCTGAATTCTTACCCAACTCAATCTGACTGAGAGGACTGCCCATGGTCTTGCGCTCGGAAATTCTGGTGAACAAAAACGTGCTGCCTACTCAAGAACAAGCTTTGCCTGGCCGTGAAACCCCGATGAACCTGCCACAGACGCACTTCGTCAACGGCAACCCGCTGCTGGGCCCGTTTCTGGATGATGTCGGCTTCGCGATTTTCGGCCTGGGGTGCTTCTGGGGTGCCGAGCGCCGGTTCTGGCAGCGCGATGGCGTGGTCAGCACCGTGGTCGGCTATGCCGGCGGCTTCACGCCGAATCCGACCTATGAAGAAGTCTGCTCGGGCCTGACCGGCCACAGCGAAGTGGTGCTGGTGGTATATGACCAAGCCAAGGTCAAGTATGAAGACCTGCTGAAGATGTTCTGGGAATTGCACAACCCGACCCAGGGCATGCGCCAGGGCAATGACATCGGCAGCCAGTACCGCTCGGTAATCTATGCGACCACGCCCGAGCAATTGGCCGCGGCGCAGGCCAGCGCACAGGCGTATCAGCAAGAACTGAGCAAGGCCGGCCTGGGTGCGATCACCACGCAAATCGAAGAAGCACCGACGGTGTACTTCGCCGAGGCGTACCACCAGCAGTACCTGGCGAAGAATCCGCAGGGCTACTGCGGGATTGGCGGCACGGGCGTGACTTGTCCGATCTGAAGGTCGGAGCTGCAAGCTACAAGCTACAAGCTACAAGCTACAAGCTACAAGCTGAAAGTGGTGTTCGCTGTTGTCACTTGCAGCTTGAAGCTTGCGGCTTGCAGCTTATAACTATTCAGCTATGAGCCAATCCATCTGCCAGCCACCCTGGGTCTGGCCAAGCTTCTTGGACAGCCACGGCAACAGCTCACGCAATTCCTCTTCCAGGCCCCATGGCGGGTTGGCGATCGCCAGGCCCGAACCGGTCAGGGTGTTTGGCGTGTCCAGCGGATGCACCAGCAATTCCACCCGCAGCAACTTCGGCGCACCGGTGCCGGCCAGGTCCTGGTAGAAACGGCGCAACATGCGCTGATCCTTCACCGGGTACCAGATCGCTGCCACGGTTTGGCGCATCCGGCCTATCGCTTCCTTGAGGGAGGCGGCGCAGCGTTGCATTTCATCGAGTTGCTCGAACGGCGGGTCGATGAGCATCAGCGCACGCTTTTCCGGCACCGGCAGCAGTGCGCGAGGCACATGCCAACCTTCGCCGAGGTGCACCTTGACCCGGCGATCACCCTTCATGTTGTCCTTGAGCAGCACGCCATCTTCGGGGTGCTTTTCGTTGAGCAACACGCGGTCCTGCGGCCGGGTCAGACGTCGTGCCAGCTCCGGTGAGCCCGGGTAGTAGCGCAACTGACCGTCCGGGTTCATCTCATGCAACACGCGCATGTAGTCGGCGGTCAGCGGCGGCAGGTCGCTCGCGCCCCACAGGCGGGCGATGCCTTCCAGGTATTCACCGGTGCGGTTGGCCTGGTCGCCCTGCAGGTCGTACAGACCAATGCCGGCGTGGGTATCGAGGTAGGCGAACGGCTGCTCCTTGCGCGACATCAGGGCGATGAGGCGGGTCAAGGTCAGGTGTTTGAAGACATCGGCGTGGTTGCCGGCGTGAAAGGCGTGACGATAATTCATGGTTGCTCCTGCGCAGGGGGCGAAGTTTACCTTCTACACGGGCAAAGGTGCAGGGCTGCGTGTCGGGCGGTGCTTATGTCGCAAACGCAGGCATACCCCCGAAAACAATCTAATGCCGCCGGTGGGCGCGGGCTTGCCCGCGACGCAAGTGACGCGGTATTACCCGTAGTGCGCGGTGATGCCATCGCAGGCAACCAGCCCCCAGCGTTCTCGACGGGGGCATCCAGGAATCCAAGGAGGTCAATAACCATCATGAAAGACGCCACCCTTGCACTGCACCACGGTTTCAAGTCGGACCCGACCACCAAGGCCGTCGCCGTGCCGATCTACCAGAACGTCGCCTTCGAATTCGATAACGCCCAACACGGCGCCGACCTGTTCAACCTGGATGTGCCCGGCAATATCTACACACGGATCATGAACCCCACCAACGATGTGCTGGAACAACGCATGGCGGCCCTCGAAGGCGGGATCGCCGCCCTCGCCGTCTCGGCTGGCAGCGCTGCAATCCACTATGCGATTCAGACCTTGACCCGCGCCGGTGACAATATCGTCACCACCCCGCAGCTGTATGGCGGCACCTACACCCTGTTCGCCCACCTGCTGCCCAGCTTCGGCGTGGACGTGCGCTTCGCCCGCAACGACTCCGCCGAGGCCATTGCCGAACTGATCGACGACAACACCAAGCTGGTCTACTGCGAAAGCATCGGCAACCCGGCAGGCAATATCATCGACATCGAAGCCCTGGCCGACGTCGCTCATGCCCGTGGCGTCCCGCTGATGGTCGACAACACCGTAGCCACGCCGATCCTGTGCAAGCCGATCCAGTTCGGCGCCGACATCGTGGTGCACTCGGTGACCAAATACGTGGGTGGCCACGGCAACTCCCTGGGCGGCGTGATCGTCGACAGCGGGACGTTCCCGTGGACGAAATACGCGGATAAATTTCCCGGCCTCAACCAGCCCGAGCCGGCCTATCACGGCGTGGTCTACACCGAGAAATTCGGCCCTGCCGCTTTTATCGCCCGCGCCCGTACCGTGCCCTTGCGCAACACCGGCGCCGCCCTTGCGCCGATGAATGCGTTCCTGCTGCTCCAAGGCCTGGAAACCCTGGCCCTGCGCATGGAGCGCCACACCGAGAACGCGCTGAAAATTGCGCAGTTCCTGCAAGACCATGCCGACGTGGAGTGGGTCAGCTACGCAGGCCTGCCGGATCACCCGCACCATGCGCTGGCGCAGAAATACATGCAGGGCAAACCGTCGGCGATCCTGTCCTTCGGCTTGAAGGGCGGTTATGAGGCCGGCGTGCGCTTCTACGATGCGCTGCAGATCTTCAAGCGCCTGGTGAACATCGGCGACGCCAAATCCCTGGCCTGCCACCCAGCCTCCACCACCCATCGGCAAATGAACGAGCAGGAACAGGCCAAGGCCGGCGTGAAGCCGGAGATGATCCGCCTGTCAGTCGGTATCGAGGCGATCGAAGACCTGGTCGAGGACCTGCAACAGGCACTCGACTCAACCCGACTCTGAAACCAGGTAGTCGGCCAGCGCCTCGTGGCTGATTTGCGCACGGCGCACACAATAGGTGACCTTGTGCCGCAGGGTCGCCGGCGTAAACGCCGTGTACACGTCCGGGCGCTGCTCTTCGAGCCATTGCAGCAGGTTGTCGACCAGAATGTGCGGCGGTTGCGCTGCCAGATGCTCCAATACTGGCGCAGGCACCCGCCACCAGGGGCAGGGGTTGGCCTCGGTCACGGGCCCCAGTACCACCGCCAGCGGTTGACCATTGATCAGATACCGCTGGAACACCGGTAGCACCTTCCCCGCCTCGTCGCCCAATGCCTGCAAGATCGGGTGAAACTGAGCCCCATCCCAAAAGCGCAAAAACACCTCCTGGTTATCGGGCAGGTACACCTTGGTCAGGCCTTGCAGGTGCGCAAGCACGGTCTCCAGCGGGCTGGACGATATCGCCAACCACCCCCAATCCGTGGCGGCGCTGGCAGCAATCCAATCGAGGAAAGCGCTACCCGGCTCGACAATGCCCACATAAGGCATGACCTCATCCCAGTCGGCGTAGGCGGTGCCGGCCCACACGGGGTGCGGCAGATTCCCCGCCGCCATGGCTTGCCAGGCAGCATACGGCTTGGCCTCGCTGGCACTGCCCAACACCGCGAAAAGCCGCTCATGGGCAAGCAAAGGGTATTCGGCCAACCAGGCGCCTGGCGTCAAATGTGGAGGCATCAGGCTGGACTCCTTGCCAGGGGGGATTGACCGGCCAGATCGCACTGGCCGTTCTTGCATCGCTCGCACTCCTCGCAAAAGGGTGCGCTGCGTTTCAGGCTGGCTATCTGCACACGACTTAATGGCGCGGCAATCACTGCGAGCAATGTCTCCTTCACACCCGGCAGCAACGGTGCGGCCGCCGCAGCGGGAGCACCGCCCAGTTGAATCGGCACGCTGCTGAATATTCCGCCCGAGGACAGCGTGATCGATTGCCCGCCCGCCTGAATCGTCACACTCGCACCGGCATCGATGACCACACTCTGCCCCGCGCCGATCTGAATGGTTCGTCCGGCCCGCATCTGCTGCGAGCCGCCGACCACCAGGTGATCGTCCTGCTTGAGCTCAGTCAGCCGATTGCCATGGGTGATGCGTTGTTCTTCGCCCTGCAGTTCATGATGCGATTCACCACCCACCCTCACCCGCCGCCGGTTATCCACCTGCACCTGCTGATCATGCAGCACATGTTGGGTCCAATCCCGCTGGGCACGCAGGTAGATTTCCTCGGCGCCCTTGCGATCCTCAATGCGCAACTCGTTATAGCCGCCCCCACCGGGGCTGCTTTGGCTGCGGAAAATGCTGCGGGTCTTTTCCGCGGGCAGGTCGAGGGGCAACGTCGTCGCCGCGTTGGGCACGCACCCCATCACCAGCGGCATGTCCATGTCGCCATTGACGAAACCCACCAGCACCTCCATGCCGACCCTGGGGATCAGCACCGAGCCATAGCGGTCATGCGCCCAGCCACTGGCGACCCGCAGCCAGCAACTGGAATGCTCGTCATGTTCACCGCCGCGATCCCAGGCCAGTTGCACCTTGACCCGCCCGTACTCGTCGCAATGGATCTCACTGTCGGCGGGGCCGGTGACCACGGCACTCTGATAACCCGAAATAACCGGGCGCGGCTGCTCAGGCAATGGCGGGCGAAAGATCACCTCCCACGGCGCGGCGACAAATTCATTGCGATAACCCTGGCGAAACGCTGCGCCAGACACCGCTGTAACAGCCTCTTCCAACACCTGCGGTTGCTTGCCTGCATGCGTGACCTCGCGCACCAGCCACACATCATTCCAAGCCGCGCGCGGGTGCCCGCTCAGCGTGAGGAACCGACCACTGGCCAGCGCCGGTACATCACCGCTGCCATGGGCCAGCTGGTAATCACTGCGATGACGCTCCAGCCCACGCTGCGCCAGGTATTTGCCATGGGCACGGTCGTTGAAATGGCCGGGGAAACCCTGCTGCTCAAGCGTGGGAAGCTGCTCACCGGCGGCCGCACTCTCCAGGGCGAGGCGCGGTTTTTGAAAGTCATAATCGCGTAGATTGACCGACGTGGTACGCGTGGCCAAGCGCACGGCAAACCGCTTGATTGCCGGCGCCTCAGCCACCATTCCGGAGCCGGGCGCATACGGCGTGGACTGTTCAGCCTGGGCAAACACCGTCTGGTCATCGCCAAAGACCAGCAAATGCGCTTCGGGCGAATGCTGGAAGTGATAGTGAATCCCCACCTCCGCACATAGCCGCTGAATGAACGCCTGATCGGTCTCGCCGAACTGCACGCAATACTCGCGCGGTGGGTAAGTACCACTCAGGCTGAACTGGAATTGGTCGCTCTGGATGCCCTGCCCCACCAATACCCGCGCCACAATCTGCGGCACCGTCTGCTGCTGGAAGATCCGCTGGTGGCTGCTGTGCTGCAGGTACGCCAGCTGCGGCACCAGGCTGAGCTGATAGCGCGTGAGGCGTCGCCCGGAATCGCCCTGCGCCACGCGGTAGACCAGGCCATGCACCCCGCGTCCCTGGGCATCGAAGCCAAGGTACACCTGGCGATGCAGCAAGCTTTCCAGGTCCAGGTCAGGCTGCTCGCTGACCAGCTCAAGGTCAAAACAATAGGGCTGGCTGATGGCTTCGGTGCCGTGAAACTCGAACACCTTGAGTTCACTCGGCACCCCATCCAGGGTCAGCGTAAAGGCACTTTGATTGGCAGGAGCGAACATCCGGTGTTTCTCTGCGAGGGGTAGGCGGCAGATTCTGCACCACTGCTCCACGCTAAAGAGCATGCTCACTGCAAATCAGTAAAACCCTACATAGGTGCGTCAGAATCTTCTTTGGCTCGTCTGAAATCACACGCAAAAAAAGGCCCGCCATCCGTAGGATGCGGGCCTTTTCTTTAACTCATCAGGCGCTCCGCGCCCGGCGAATTACTTGTTGAGGTTGTAGTCTTTTTCCGCAGCATCAAAACGCTCGATCATGCCGGCGGTCGGTGCGCCCAGCTTGCTGACGAAGTAGATCGCCAGGCTGGCGAAGATGAAGCCTGGGATGATTTCGTACAGGCCGAGTAATTCGAAGTGCTTCCACACGATTACGGTGATCGCGCCGACCAGGATCCCGGCCAGTGCGCCGTTGCGGGTCATGCCTTTCCAGATCACCGAGATCAGTACCACAGGACCGAACGCGGCACCGAAGCCGGCCCAGGCATAGCTCACCAGGCCCAGCACACGGTTGTTCGGGTTGGCAGCCATGGCGATAGCGATCAGCGCCACTACCAGCACCATGGCGCGGCCGACCCACACCAGCTCGACCTGGGAAGCATTTTTGCGCAGGAAGGTCTTGTAGAAGTCTTCGGTCAGCGCGCTCGAACATACCAGCAGCTGGCAGCTCAAGGTGCTCATGACCGCTGCCAGGATGGCCGACAGCAACACGCCCGCAATCCATGGGTTGAACAGCAGCTTGGCCAGCTCAATGAACACACGTTCGTGGTTCTCGTTGACCGGGCCGGCCACTTCCGGGTGCGCCGAGAAGTAGGCGATACCGAAGAAGCCCACCGCCACGGTGCCGCCCAGGCACAGGATCATCCAGGTCATGGAGATGCGACGCGCATTGGCAATCGACTTCACCGAGTCCGCTGCCATGAAACGCGCGAGGATGTGCGGCTGGCCGAAGTAACCCAAGCCCCAGCCCATCAGCGAGATAATGCCGATGAAAGTGGTGTTCTTCAGCATGTTGAAGTTGTCGGGGTTCTTGGCTTCGATCGCCAGGAAGGTGGTGTCGACGCCACCGGTGGCCAGCAGCACGATGATCGGCGTGAGGATCAGCGCGAAAATCATCAGCGTGGCTTGTACGGTGTCGGTCCAGCTCACCGCCAGGAAACCACCCACAAAGGTGTAGGCAATCGTCGCAGCCGCGCCGGCCCACAGCGCAGTCTCGTAGGACATGCCGAAGGTGCTTTCGAACAGGCGGGCGCCGGCCACGATGCCGGAAGCGCAATAGATAGTGAAGAACACCAGGATCACCACCGCAGAGATGATCCGCAGCAGGCCGCTTTTATCTTCGAAACGGCTGGAGAAGTAGTCCGGCAGGGTCAGGGCGTCGCCGTTGTGCTCGGTCTGTACCCGCAGGCGACCGGCCACGAACAGCCAGTTGAGGTAGGCACCGACGATCAGGCCGATGGCGATCCAGCTTTCCGATAGGCCGGACATGTAGATCGCGCCCGGCAAGCCCATCAACAGCCAGCCGCTCATATCCGAAGCACCGGCCGACAGGGCGGTGACCACGCTGCCGAGGCTGCGACCGCCGAGGATGTAGTCGGAAAGGTTGTTGGTGGAGCGATAGGCCATGAAGCCGATCAGCACCATTGCTGCGATGTAGATCACAAACGTGATCAGGGTGGGATTACTAACGCTCATATGAGTGACGCCCTGGCTTTGTTTTTATGTAGCAGCGGTCTCGCGGACGGCTACCCCATTGCTAGTTGGGGAGACGAACCGGCGTGCCGCGCATTTATGACTGACGTTTCCCCAGGAAAGCCGTCAGCCGATGAACCGAACCGTGAAGGTGGTTGCACCTTGGGCGCGAATGCTATTCAACAAAGCAAATAAGGTGCAACCAGTTTCTTGAGAATAAGTTGCACCTAGGTGTGTATTGCGGCAATCAGCGCGTTTTTGCTCCTTTTCGGAGCAAGAACAGCCGATCTCAGAAGCAAATGCACCAACACACAGCGAATTCCGTCGAGGGCCAGATTTTTTCCCGATCACGATCGAAAAAATCATGAAGAAAATGGGTTGCACCCGGTTGCACCTCTGCAGGCGCAAAGCTAATCTTGCCGCCAGCTGATGCCACTCGGTAGTGGCACCCATGAGGATAAAAAAATGGCTACGACCACCCTTGGGGTCAAACTCGACGACCCGACCCGCGAACGCCTGAAGGCCGCCGCGACCTCGATTGATCGCACGCCGCACTGGCTGATCAAGCAGGCGATTTTCAATTACCTGGAGAAACTCGAGGGTGGTGCAACCCTGACCGAGCTGAATGGCTTGAGCAGCAAGGACGCAGATGACGCCGGCGAAGTCCAGGCCGACCACGCCCACCAGTGCTTCCTGGAGTTTGCCGAGAGCATCCTGCCGCAATCCGTGCTGCGCGCCTCGATCACCGCCGCATACCGTCGCCCTGAGCCGGAAGTAGTGCCGATGCTGATCGAGCAGGCCCGCCTGCCGCAGCCCATGGCCGAAGCCACCAACAAGCTGGCCGCCTCGATTGCCGAAAAACTACGTAATCAGAAGAGTGCCGGCGGCCGTGCCGGTATTGTTCAGGGCCTGCTGCAGGAATTTTCCCTGTCGTCCCAGGAAGGTGTCGCACTGATGTGCCTGGCCGAAGCGCTGCTGCGCATCCCGGACAAGGGCACCCGCGACGCGCTGATCCGCGACAAGATCAGCACCGGCAACTGGCAGCCGCACCTGGGCAATAGCCCGTCGCTGTTCGTCAACGCCGCCACTTGGGGCCTGTTGCTGACCGGCAAACTGGTCGCCACGCATAACGAAGCAGGCTTGACCTCGTCCCTGAGCCGCATCATCGGCAAGAGCGGCGAGCCGATGATCCGCAAGGGCGTCGACATGGCCATGCGCCTGATGGGCGAGCAGTTCGTCACCGGCGAAACCATCGCCGAAGCCCTGGCCAACGCGAGCAAGTTCGAAGCCAAGGGCTTCCGCTATTCCTACGACATGCTCGGGGAAGCCGCCCTGACCGAACACGATGCCCAGAAATACCTGGCCTCGTACGAACAAGCCATCCACTCGATCGGCAAAGCCTCTCACGGTCGTGGGATTTATGAAGGCCCAGGCATCTCCATCAAGCTGTCGGCCTTGCACCCGCGTTACAGCCGTGCGCAATACGAGCGCGTGATGGACGAGCTGTACCCGCGCCTGCTGTCCCTGACCCTGCTGGCCAAGCAATACGACATCGGCCTGAACATCGACGCCGAAGAAGCCGACCGCCTGGAGCTGTCGCTGGATCTGCTCGAACGCCTGTGCTTCGAACCACAGCTGACCGGCTGGAACGGCATCGGCTTTGTGATCCAGGCCTACCAGAAGCGTTGCCCGTATGTGATCGACTACGTTATCGACCTGGCCCGCCGCAGCCGCCATCGCCTGATGATCCGCCTGGTGAAAGGCGCGTACTGGGACAGCGAAATCAAGCGCGCCCAGGTTGAAGGCCTGGAAGGCTATCCGGTCTACACCCGCAAGGTGTACACCGACGTTTCCTACATCGCCTGTGCACGCAAACTGCTGTCGGTGCCGGAAGTCATCTACCCGCAGTTCGCCACGCATAACGCGCACACCTTGTCGGCTATCTACCATATCGCTGGTCAGAACTATTACCCCGGCCAGTACGAGTTCCAGTGCCTGCACGGCATGGGTGAGCCACTGTACGAGCAAGTTGTAGGCAAGGTCTCCGACGGCAAGCTGAATCGTCCGTGCCGCGTGTACGCACCGGTCGGCACCCACGAAACGCTGCTGGCGTACCTGGTGCGTCGCCTGCTGGAAAACGGCGCCAACACCTCGTTCGTCAACCGCATTGCCGACCAGTCCATCTCGATCCAGGAGCTGGTGGCCGATCCAGTGGCCAGCATCGAGCAGATGGCGACGCTGGAAGGCGGCTTCGGCCTGCCGCACCCGCGCATCCCACTGCCCCGCGACCTGTATGGCAGCGACCGCGCCAACTCGGCCGGCATCGACCTGGCCAACGAACACCGTCTGGCGTCGCTGTCCTGCGCGTTGCTTGCCACCGCGCACAACCACTGGAAGGCCGCCCCGATGCTCGGTTGCGCCTCCAGCGACCAGCCTGCTGCACCGGTGCTGAACCCGTCCGACCTGCGTGATGTGGTCGGTCACGTCCAGGAAGCCACCGTCGAAGACGTCGACAACGCCATCCAGTGCGCCATCAATGCCGGCCCGATCTGGCAGGCCACCCCGCCCGCCGAGCGCGCCGCGATCCTGGAACGTGCCGCCGACCTGATGGAAGGCGAGATCCAGCCACTGATGGGCCTGCTGGCTCGCGAAGCCGGCAAGACCTTCGCCAACGCCATCGCCGAAGTGCGCGAAGCCGTGGACTTCCTGCGCTACTACGCGGTGCAGGCACGCAACGATTTCACCAACGACGCCCACCGCCCACTGGGTCCGGTGGTCTGCATCAGCCCGTGGAACTTCCCGCTGGCAATCTTCAGTGGTCAGGTCGCTGCCGCACTGGCTGCCGGCAACCCGGTACTGGCCAAGCCTGCCGAGCAAACGCCGCTGGTGGCGGCCCAAGCCGTGCGCATCCTGCTTGAAGCCGGTATTCCGGAAGGCGTGCTGCAACTGCTGCCGGGCCAGGGCGAAAGCGTCGGTGCGCGCCTGGTCGGCGATGAACGCGTCAAAGGTGTGATGTTCACTGGTTCCACCGAGGTCGCGCGCCTGCTGCAACGCAATGTCGCCGGCCGCCTGGATGCCCAGGGCCGTCCGATCCCGCTGATCGCCGAAACCGGCGGGCAGAACGCGATGATCGTCGATTCTTCGGCGCTGACCGAGCAAGTGGTCATCGACGTAGTGTCCTCGGCCTTCGACAGTGCCGGCCAGCGTTGCTCGGCCCTGCGTGTCCTGTGCCTGCAGGAAGATTCGGCAGACCGCGTGATCGAAATGCTCAAGGGCGCCATGGCTGAATGCCGCCTGGGTAACCCGGAGCGCCTGTCCGTAGACATCGGCCCGGTGATCGACGCCGAAGCCAAGGCCGGCATCGAGAAACACATCCAGGCCATGCGCGACAAAGGCCGCAACGTGTACCAGGTAGCCATTGCCGACGGCGAAGAGATCAAGCGTGGCACCTTCGTGATGCCGACCCTGATCGAGCTGGAAAGCTTCGACGAACTGCAACGCGAGATCTTCGGCCCGGTGCTGCACGTGGTGCGCTACAAGCGCAAAGAGATCGACCAGCTCATCGCGCAGATCAATGCGTCCGGCTATGGCCTGACCCTGGGCGTGCACACCCGTATCGACGAGACCATCGCCAAGGTGATCGACAACGTCAATGCCGGTAACGTCTACGTCAACCGCAACATTGTCGGTGCCGTGGTCGGCGTGCAGCCGTTCGGCGGCGAAGGCCTGTCGGGGACCGGCCCGAAAGCCGGTGGTCCGTTGTACCTGTACCGCCTGCTGTCGACCCGTCCTACCGATGCCATCGAACAATCCTTCGTGCGTGGCGACGCACTGGCTGCACCGGATGTCCGTTTGCGCGACGCCATGAGCCAACCGCTGACAGCCCTGAAAGCCTGGGCTGACAGCAATCAGTTCAGCGACCTGAGCGCCCTGTGCAGCCAGTTCGCCGCGCAGTCGCAAAGCGGTATCACCCGTCAACTGGCTGGCCCGACTGGCGAGCGCAACAGCTACGCCATCCTGCCCCGCGAGCACGTGCTGTGCCTGGCGGACGTAGAAGGCGACCTGCTGACTCAACTGGCGGCGGTGCTGGCCGTTGGCGGTTCTGCGGTATGGCCGGAAACCGACCTGACCAAGGCCTTGTTCCCACGCCTGCCGAAGGAGATTCAGGCGAAGATCAAGCGCGTGGCCGACTGGACCAAGGATGACGTGGTGTTCGACGCCGTCCTGCACCACGGTGATTCCGATCAACTGCGCGCGGTGTGCCAGCAAGTGGCCCAGCGTGGCGGGGCGATTGTCGGGGTGCATGGTTTGTCGCAAGGCGAGACCGCGATTGCGCTGGAACGCCTGGTGATTGAGCGGGCGTTGAGCGTTAACACCGCTGCAGCAGGCGGTAACGCCAGCCTGATGACCATCGGCTAAACCTTCTAAGCTGCAAGCTGCAAGCTACAAGCTACAAGCTACAAGCTACAAGCAGCTTGAGGCTTGTAGCTTGCGGCTTGAAGCTTGCGACTTGTAGCTGAAGCTTGTGTCCTCCCATCACCCCCATCTATGTTCCTTCCCCCTTTTTATCAGCGCTTCTAGACTGCGGCATACTTTTCAAAGGTAAGCCGCCATGTCCGAGACGCTGCTCAGTTCCCGCAATCTGGCTTTCGAGCTGTATGAAGTCCTCGATGCCGAGGGCCTGACGCAGCGCGAGCGGTTTGCCGAGCACAATCGCGAAACCTTCGATGCAGCCATCAGCACGGCGCGCAGCATTGCCGAGAAGTACTTCGCACCGCACAACCGCAAGAACGACGAAAACGAACCGCGCTATGAAGACGGCAAGGCCATCCTGATTCCGGAAGTGAAGCCGGCGGTGGATGCGTTCCTCGAAGCCGGCTTCCTCAACGCGGCGCGCAGTTTCGAAGCGGGCGGCATGCAACTGCCTACCCTGCTGTCGCAGGCCTGTTTCGCGCACTTCCAATCGGCCAACGCCGCGTCCACGTCGTATCCGTTCCTGACCATGGGCGCCGCCAACCTGATTGAAAGCTTCGGCACCGAGGAGCAGAAACAACGCTTCCTGCAGCCGATGATCGAGGGCCGCTTCTTCGGCACCATGGCCCTCACCGAGCCACATGCCGGTTCATCCCTGTCGGATATTCGTACACGCGCAGAACCAGCGGCTGACGGTAGCTATCGACTCAAAGGCAATAAGATCTTCATCTCCGGCGGCGATCATCCGCTGTCGGAAAACATCGTGCATATGGTGCTGGCCAAGCTGCCGGACGCGCCGCCTGGGGTGAAGGGCATTTCGCTGTTTATCGTGCCCAAGTTCCTGGTCAACGACGACGGCAGCCTGGGGGAACGCAACGACGTGTTGCTGGCGGGGCTGTTCCACAAGATGGGCTGGCGCGGCACCACGTCCACGGCGCTGAATTTCGGCGATAACGGCAACTGTGTCGGCTATCTGGTGGGCAAGCCGCATCAGGGCCTGAGCTGCATGTTCCAGATGATGAACGAGGCGCGCATCGGCGTGGGCATGGGCGCGGTGATGCTCGGTTATGCCGGCTACCTCTACTCCCTGGAGTACGCCCGTGAACGCCCGCAAGGTCGCCTGCCGGACAGCAAGGATCCCACCACTGCGCCGGTCTCGATCATTCAGCACGCGGACATAAAACGCATGCTGCTGACCCAGAAATCCTACGTTGAAGGCGCCTTCGATCTGGGCCTCTACGCCGCGCGGCTGTTCGACGACACCACCACCCTGGAAACCGAAGCCGAGCGCAAGCACGCCCACGAACTGCTGGACTTGCTGACCCCGATCGTCAAATCCTGGCCCTCGGAGTTCTGCCTCAAGGCCAACGAGTTGGCTATCCAGATTCTCGGCGGCCACGGCTACACCCGTGAATACCCGGTAGAACAGTACTACCGCGATAACCGCCTGAACCCGATCCATGAAGGCACCCATGGCATCCAATCCCTGGATTTGCTCGGGCGCAAGCTCGCACAGAACGGCGGGGCGGGCTTAAAGCAACTCATCAGACTGATCGCCGAAACCGGTGCGCGTGCGCAGCAATACCCAAGCCTCACACCACTCAGGGAACCGCTGGAGCACTTGGTGAGCCGCCTGCAAAGCGTGACCATCGGCCTGCTGACGGATCTCGCCCACGGCAAGGTCAACAGCAGCCTGGCGAATTCGGCGCTGTACTTGAAGGTATTCGGGCATACGGTGATTGGCTGGCGCTGGCTGGAACAGGCGATTCGCGCCGAGGAAGGCTTGGCCAGGGGCAATGCGGCGGATGTGGCCTTCTACAAAGGCAAGCTCCAGGCCGCTCGGTACTTCCTGACCTGGGAAGTACCAAGCTGCCATCATGAGCTGGCGATTCTCGAAGCACGTGATGACACGTGCCTCGGCATGCAGGATGAGTGGTTCTGACCCCTAAGGTTGTCCGATCACCTTGGAAATCACATCGACCGTGGCGCTGACTTGCTCTTGGTAACGGTCGAGTTCCTGCTGGTGAGCCTGCTGCATTTCGATCTGCTCGGCGCACAGGTTAAGCGCCGCCAGCACCAGTAGCTTGTCACCGATCAGGGTCGGGTACTTTTTCTTGGTGGTGGCCAGGGACGCCTTGAGCATGGTCACGGCGTGCATCAGGGTTTTGTCCTCCCCTGCCGGTGCCTTGATCGAGTAATCCTCTCCGAGAATCGAAACGACCTTTATCCCTTCATTCATGCGCTGACAGGCCCTGCGCTCACGCGCTCAACCAACGCCTGGATACGCGCGGCGGTGGCGCCATGCTTTTCTTCCTGTTCCATCAGGTTCAATTGCAGGCTGTCGTTCTCATCCTTGGCGCGAGCCAGTTCGGCCTTGAGGGATTCGTTGCTGCCCAGTAGATCCTGATTCTGCTGTACCAGGTCGCTGACCAGTTGTTCCAGTTGGCTGAGGGATGCTTCTAACATTTTGATTTCTCGGGCTTTTTCAAAGGGCGGTGACGATAAAGAAAATTCACCTCGGATGCCAGGGTTATCCCCGGCGCGCAGCCCGTTTTTTAAGGGCCGGGCCACGCTTTCGAGCCTTAGTGACTGCATTTCCCCCATCTGGTTCCTGAATCAGCGCAACCCCTCGTCAGGTGCGACAAAAACGCACAGCGCCCTTTAGACTTTAGTCGTACGTCCGATAGAGAGGGACACCCCGTCTCATGACCGCACGGATCGCGCTTCTCCCCAGGATTTCCGCATGTCGCTTCGTAATATGAATATTGCTCCGAGGGCCTTCCTCGGCTTCGCGCTGATTGGTGCCCTGATGTTGTTTCTCGGTGTGTTCGCCCTGAACCAGATGAGCAAAATCCGTGGCGCCACCGAAGACATCACGCTGTCCAGCGTGCCGAGCATTCGCGCACTGGATGAGTTCACCCAACTCACTTTGCGCCTGCGGGTCCTGTCCTATCGCTTGCTGACCAACCGCGAGCCGGAGGTGCAGCAGAAAACCCTCGAGGCTTTCGAGCTGCGCAACCAGCAGATCCGCACGGCCCAGGCGGTCTACGAGAAGCTGATCGAGAGCAGCGAGGAGCGTTCGACCTACGACGAATACGTGCGCCTGCTCGGCCAGTACCATCAGATCGAAGAGCGCATGAAAAGCCTGTCGCGCGCCAATCAGGTCGACGAGTTGCGCAGCCTGCTCAACACCGAACTGCTGAGCAACTCCGAGCAGGTCAACGCGGTGCTCACGCGCCTGCTGGACCTCAATAACAAGATGGCCCTGGCCACCAACCAGCAAGCCGAAGACCAGTACGACCTGGCCTTTGACCTGGTGGTGGGCCTGCTGGTGATCGCCACGGCGCTGACCCTGCTGTTCGCCTGGCTGCTGACCCGCAGCATCACCTTGCCGATTTCCCAGGCATTGGGCGCCGCTGAAGAAATCGCCGAAGGCAACCTGACGCGGCCGATCAAGATTGACGGCAACGACGAAGCCGGGCGCCTTTTGGCGGCCATGGCCAAGATGCAGGACAAACTGCGCGACACCCTGCAGCGTATCGCCGGCTCCGCCACCCAGCTGGCATCGGCGGCTGAAGAGCTGAACGCCGTCACCGACGAAAGCGCCCGCGGCCTGACCCAGCAAAACAACGAAATCGAACAGGCCGCCACGGCCGTCAACGAGATGACCAGCGCCGTCGAAGAAGTCGCGCGCAATGCGGTGAGCACCTCCGAAGCCTCGCGCAATGCCACCACTTCCGCCGGCGACGGGCGTGACCTGGTACAGGAAACCGTCAGCGCGATCGAGCGCATGAGCGGCGACGTGCAAGCCACCGCTACCTTGATCGGCGACCTGGCCAATGAGTCCCGGGATATCGGCAAGGTGCTGGACGTGATTCGCGGCCTGGCCGACCAGACCAACCTGCTGGCCCTCAACGCCGCCATTGAAGCCGCGCGTGCCGGGGAAGCCGGCCGTGGCTTTGCCGTGGTTGCCGATGAAGTGCGCGCCCTGGCCCACCGTACCCAGCAGTCCACCAGCGAGATCGAGCGGATGATCGGCAGCATCCAGGCCGGCACCGAGCACGCGGTGGACTCGATGCGCAACAGCACCGAACGTGCGGAATCGACACTCAACATCGCCAAGGGCGCGGGGATGTCGCTGGACACCATCAACACCGCCATCGTGGAAATCAACGAGCGCAACCTGGTGATCGCCAGCGCGGCGGAAGAGCAGGCGCAAGTGGCGCGGGAAGTGGACCGTAACCTGGTGAACATCCGTGATTTGTCGGTGCAATCCGCCACCGGCGCCAGCCAGACAAGTGCGGCGAGCAGTGAGCTGTCGCGCCTGGCGGTGGATTTGAATGGGATGGTGGGGCGGTTCAGGCTCTGAACCAAAGCCCTCCTGGCAGCGCTGATCCCTTGTGGGAGCTGGCTTGCCTGCGATGCAGGCACCTCGGTGAATCAGGCTCACCGAGGCGATGCTATCGCAGGCAAGCCAGCTCCCACATTTGATCTTCATCGCGCCACAAAAGCTTTTTGACAGCGCAGCAATTCAACAGGTTAGAATCGCTGGCACGCAGACTGCATGGTCAGTTTGCGCCCCGTCTTGTTTACTCATGGAGTACTGCCTTTGAATGCGACGACCATCAACAGCCTGTTCTTGATCGGCGCGTTGCTGGTGGGTGCAAGCATTCTGGTGAGTTCTCTTTCGTCCCGCCTGGGCATCCCGATCCTGGTGATCATCCTGGCCGTGGGCATGGTCGCCGGCGTCGATGGCGGCGGCATCATTTTCGATAACTACCCGACCGCCTACCTGGTGGGCAACCTCGCGCTGGCCGTGATCCTGCTGGACGGCGGCCTGCGCACGCGGGTCGCAAGTTTTCGCGTGGCGTTGTGGCCGGCGTTGTCGCTGGCCACGGTCGGGGTGTTGATCACCACCGGCCTCACCGGCATGGCCGCGGCCTGGCTGTTTGACCTCAATATCATCCAGGGCCTGTTGATCGGCGCCATCGTCGGTTCCACGGACGCCGCGGCAGTGTTCTCGCTGCTGGGCGGCAAGGGCCTGAACGAGCGGGTCACCGCCAGCCTGGAAATCGAGTCCGGCAGCAACGACCCGATGGCGGTGTTCCTCACCGTCACCCTGATCGACATGCTCGCCAGCGGCCAGACCGGCCTGCACTGGAGCCTGCTGACGCACCTGGTGCGCGAGTTCGGCATCGGCGGCATCGTCGGCCTGGGCGGCGGCTGGCTGATGCTGCAGATGGTCAACCGCATCAACCTGGCCACGGGCTTGTACCCGATCCTGGTGATCGCCGGCGGCCTGGTGGTGTTCGCCCTGACCAACGCCCTGCACGGCAGCGGCTTCCTCGCCGTGTACCTGTGCGGCCTGGTGATCGGCAACCGCCCGGTGCGCAGCCGTCATGGCATTTTGCATATGCTCGACGGCATGGCCTGGCTCGCGCAGATCGGCATGTTTTTGGTGCTGGGCCTGCTGGTCACGCCCCACGACTTGCTGCCGATCGCGCTGCCGGCATTGGGCCTGGCGCTGTGGATGATCCTGTTCGCGCGGCCGCTGTCGGTGATGGTCGGCCTGCTGCCGTTCAAGGCGTTCCATGGCCGCGAAAAAGCCTTCATCGCCTGGGTTGGCCTGCGTGGCGCGGTACCGATCATCCTGGCGGTGTTCCCGCTGATGGCCGGCCTGCCGCATGCGCAGCTGTACTTCAACCTTGCCTTCTTTATCGTGCTGGTGTCATTGCTGGTGCAGGGCACCAGCCTGCCATGGGTGGCCAAGCTGCTGAAAGTGACGGTACCGCCGGACCCTGCGCCCATCTCGCGCGCAGCCCTGGAAGTGCACGTCACCAGCGAGTGGGAGCTGTTCGTCTACCGCCTGGGCGCGGAAAAATGGTGCATCGGCGCAGCCCTGCGCGAGCTGAAAATGCCCGAAGGCACGCGGATCGCCGCGCTGTTCCGTGGCCAGCAACTGCTCCATCCGTCGGGTAGTACGGTGCTGGAAGTCGACGACCTGCTCTGTGTGATCGGCCACGAACACAACCTGCCAGCCCTGGGCAAACTGTTCAGCCAGGCACCGCAACGCGGCCTGGACCTGCGCTTCTTCGGCGACTTCGTGCTTGAAGGCGACGCCCAGCTGGGCGCGGTTTCCGCCCTGTACGGCCTCAAGCTCGAAGGCATCGACCCGGACATGCCCCTCAGCCGCTTCATCACCCAGAAAGTCGGCGGCGCGCCGGTGGTGGGCGACCAGGTGGAATGGAACAACACCATCTGGACCGTCGCGGTCATGGACGGGAACAAGATCGGCAAAGTCGGCGTCAGATTCCCCGAAGGAAGTCGCCCGGGTCCCGGACTCTTCCTCTAAACTGCGGGGCGACAACGCCCCGATTCTTCACCTTGCTCGACCGGTCTCTATGCCAATCCTGCGCACTTTTCTCGCCACTGCCCTGCTGGGCCTGACCCTTTGTGTCGGCAGCGTACACGCCGCCGATCCGCCCAGCGCCGACGCCATCCAGCAATCCCTGGACAAGCTGCCCGACCGCAAGCTGCCCGACGCCGACATGAAGGCGTTGCAGTCGATCCTGCAGCAGACCCTGAATTACCTGGGCAACAAGCAGGATTACGAGCAGCGCCTCATCGACCTCAAGCGCCAGCTGGAGGACGCCCCGCGCCAGACCACCGACAACCAGCGTGAGCTGACCCGGCTCAAGGCCACCAAGGTCATCCCGGTCGCCCAGCGCTACGCCAGCCTGCCGGTGCCACAGCTGGAACAACTGCTGGTGCAGCGCACCACCCAGCAAGGTGACCTGCAAAAAGAACTGGCCGACGCCAACAGCCTGACCATTGCCGCCCAGACCCGCCCCGAGCGCGCCCAGACCGAAATCAGCAACAGCCAGACGCGCATCCAGCAGATCAATGCGATCCTCAAGGCCGGCAAGGACAATGGCAAAACCATCAGCGGCGACCAGCGCAACCAACTGAACGCCGAACTCGCCGCCCTGAATGCGCTGATCCCTTTGCGTCGCCAGGAACTGGCCGGCAACAGCCAACTGCAAGACCTGGGCAATAGCCAGCACGACCTGGTGGTGGAGAAAACCGCGCGCCTGGAGCAGGAAATCCAGGACCTGCAAACCCTGATCAACCAGAAACGCCTGGCCCAGTCCCAGCAGACGGTAACCCAGCAGTCCATCGAGGCGCAGAAGGCCGGCGGCAGCAGCCTGCTGGCCACCGAGAGCGCGGCCAACCTGAAACTGTCCGACTACCTGCTCAAAAGCACCGACCGCCTCAACGACCTGACCCAGAAAAACCTGCAGACCAAGCAGCAACTGGACACCGTGACCCAGAGCGATTCGGCGCTGGACGAGCAGATCAACGTGCTCAAGGGCAGCCTGCTGCTCTCCAAGATTCTCTACAAACAAAAGCAGGCATTGCCGCGCCTGACGGTGGACCGCGACCTGGCCGATGACATCGCCAACATTCGCCTGTACCAGTTCGAGGTCAACCAGCAGCGCGAGCTGATCAGTTCCCCGAGCACCTACGTCGACAACCTGCTGGCCAACCAGCCACCGGAAGACGTCACGCCACAATTGCGTCGCACCCTGCTGGAGCTGGCGATCACCCGCAGCGACCTGCTGGAGCGCCTGAGCCGTGAGCTGAGCGCGCTGCTGAACGAATCCATCACCCTGCAACTGAACCAGAAACAATTGCTCAGCACCGCCACCACCCTGCGCGCGACGCTGGATGAGCAAATGTTCTGGATCCCCAGCAACAAGCCGCTGGACACCGAGTGGCTGGAAACCGTGCCGGCGCACCTGAGCAAGCAAGTCACCACCCTGCCCTGGGCTTCCAGCGTCAGCGAGTTGTACGACGGCCTGACCCAGCGTCCGCTGCTGTTCCTGCCGCTGCTGTTGTTGATCGGCGCGCTGTTGTGGCGCCGCAAAGCCCTGTACCAGCGCCTGAACAAGGTCCACCTGGACATCGGTCACTTCAAGCGCGACAGCCAGTGGCACACGCCGCAGGCCATCCTGATCAATATCCTGCTGGCGATGCCGGTAGCCCTGGGCCTGGCGCTGTGCGGGTATGCGCTGCAGATTGACGCCCGTGGGCAAAACGCCAACCTCGGCGCAGCCTTGCTGCAGATCGCCCAGGCGTGGCTGGTGTTCTACACCGCCTACCGCATCCTCGCGCCGGGTGGCGTGGCCGAGCTGCACTTCCGTTGGGAGAAACCCCAGGTCGAATTCCTCCAGGGCTGGGTGCGCAAGCTCGGGCTGGTGGTGCTGGCCCTGGTGGCGGTGGTGGCAATTGCCGAGCATCAACCGGCGGCATTGGCCGACGACGTGCTGGGCATCGGCGTGGTGCTGCTGTGCTACGCACTGATGGCCTGGCTGCTGGGGCGCCTGTTGCTGAACAGCCCGACGCATGAAAAAGCCTCGCTGTTTCGCAAAGCCGTGGGCCTGCTATTCACCGCCCTGCCCATCGCGCTGTTTATCGCGGTGCTGTTCGGCTACTACTACACCGCGCTCAAACTCAGCGACCGGCTGATCAACACCCTGTACCTGTTGATGTTCTGGTTGGTGATCGAAGCCACGTTCGTACGCGGCCTGGGTGTCGCCGCGCGGAGACTGGCTTACGCACGCGCCCTGGCCAAACGCCAGGCCGCCAAGGAAGCCGGCGACGGCGAGGCGGTGATCGAAGAGCCGACGCTGGACATCGAGCAGGTCAACGAACAATCCATGCGCCTGATCCGCATGGCCTTGCTCGGCGGCTTTATCGCGGCGCTGTATTGGGTCTGGAAAGACCTGATCACCGTGTTCTCCTACCTCGACAACGTCACGCTCTACGAATACACCAGCGGCACCGGCGCCAATATCAGCATGGTGCCGATCAGCATCGGCGACCTGCTGGGGGCGTCGATCATTGTCGGCATCACCTTCGCCCTGGCGCGCAACCTGCCCGGCTTGCTGGAAGTGCTGGTGCTGTCCAAGCTGGACCTGGCCCAGGGCAGCGCGTACGCGACCACCACCTTGCTGTCCTATGTGATTGCCGGCGTCGGCTTTGTCTCGACCCTGTCGACCCTCGGCGTGAGCTGGGACAAGTTGCAATGGCTGGTCGCGGCGCTGTCGGTGGGATTGGGCTTCGGGATGCAGGAAATCTTCGCCAACTTCATCTCCGGCATCATGATCCTGTTCGAACGCCCGGTGCGGATCGGCGACACCATCACCATCGGCAACCTGTCGGGCACGGTGAGCAAGATCCGCATCCGCGCCACCACCATCACCGATTTCGACCGCAAGGACATCATTGTCCCGAACAAGACCTTCATCACCGGGCAACTGATCAACTGGTCACTGACCGACACCATCACCCGCGTCACCCTCAAGCTTGGCGTGGACTACGGCTCTGACCTGGACCGCGTGAAGGAACTGCTGCTCAAGGCCGCCCGCGAGAACCCGCGAGTGCTCAAGGAGCCGGAGCCACACGTGTACTTCCTCAACTTCGGCGAAAGCACCCTCGACCACGAACTGCGCATGCACGTGCGCGACCTGGGCGACCGCAACCCGGTGATCGACGAAGTGAACCGCTTCATTAACCGCGAGTTCAAGAAAGAGCACATCAACATTTCGTTCCGCCAGATGGAGGTCTACCTGAAGAACCTCCACGGCCAGGAATACAAACTGGTCGAAGTCGACACCCCGGCCAAACCCGCCAACGACGGCGGCGTGCAAGAACCGCCGCCGGGTAAACTCGACTAAACGCCCTATCCCCAGCAGAATGCTCGGACATTCTGCTGGAGATGGCCGGTGAAAGCCCTCGACGAACTGACCTTCGACAACCGCTTCGCACGCCTGGGCGACGCGTTCTCAACCCACGTCCTGCCTGAACCCCTCGATGCGCCGCGCCTTGTGGTGGCGAGCGATGCCGCCATGGCCTTGCTCGACCTCGACCCGGCCGTGGCTGAAACGCCGGTGTTCGCCGAGCTGTTTGGCGGCCACAAGCTGTGGGCCGAGGCGGAACCGCGGGCGATGGTCTATTCCGGGCATCAGTTCGGTGGCTACACGCCACAATTGGGCGATGGCCGGGGGCTGCTGCTGGGCGAGGTGTACAACCAGGCCGGCGAGCACTGGGACCTGCACCTCAAGGGCGCCGGCATGACGCCGTACTCGCGCATGGGCGATGGGCGCGCGGTGCTGCGTTCGTCGATTCGGGAGTTCCTGGCCTCAGAAGCGCTGCACGCGCTGGGCATTCCCAGCAGCCGGGCCCTCTGCGTGATCGGCTCCGATACCCCGGTGTGGCGTGAGAAACAGGAGCGCGGCGCAATGGTGCTGCGCCTGGCCCACAGCCATATCCGCTTCGGCCATTTCGAATATTTCTACTACACCAAAAAGCCCGAGCAGCAGGCGCAATTGGCCGAGCACGTGCTCAACCTGCACTACCCCGAGTGCCGCGAGCAGCCCGAGCCATACCTGGCGATGTTCCGCGAGATCGTCGAGCGCAATGCCGAAATGATCGCCAAATGGCAGGCCTACGGCTTCTGCCACGGCGTGATGAACACCGACAACATGTCGATCCTCGGCATCACCTTCGACTTCGGGCCGTTTGCATTTCTCGACGACTTTGACGCGCACTTCATCTGCAACCACTCGGACCATGAAGGGCGCTATTCCTTCAGCAACCAGGTGCCGATCGGCCAATGGAACCTCAGCGCCCTGGCGCAGGCGCTGACGCCGTTCATCAGCGTCGATGCCTTGAAGGAAGCGCTGGGCCTGTACCTGCCGCTGTATCAGGCCCACTACCTGGACCTGATGCGCCGCCGCCTGGGGCTGACCACCGCCGAGGACGATGATCAGGCGCTGGTCGAGCGCTTATTGAAGCTGATGCAGAACAGCGGTGTGGATTACACCCTGTTCTTCCGTCGCCTGGGCGATGAACCAGCGGCACTGGCCGTGACCCGCTTGCGTGATGATTTTGTCGACCTGGCCGGTTTCGACGCCTGGGCCGAACGCTACACAGCCCGCGTTGCAAGGGACGGGGAATACACTGAAGAACAGCGACGCGCGCGCATGCATGCGGTCAACCCGCTGTACATCCTGCGCAACTACCTCGCACAAAACGCCATCACCGCCGCCGAGTCCGGCGACTACAGCGAAGTGCGGCGGCTGCACGAGGTGCTTTCCAAGCCGTTCGAGGAGCAAGCGGGTATGGAACAATACGCGCAGCGCCCGCCGGATTGGGGCAAGCATTTGGAAATCAGTTGTTCGTCGTAGGCGCTACTATTGTAGTGAGCGGGCGTGTCCCGCTCACTACAACCTTGATAACTATCTGCCCCGGCTCCACATAGAACCTATTGGTCATTCCAGGAGCCCACCATGTCCGAACCTCTCGTAATCCCGTGCCCCCATTGCAACGGCCTCAACCGCATCCCCGGCGAACGCCTGGGCGATGCGCCAAAATGCGGGCGCTGCAAGCAGCCGGTTTTGCTGAACACGCCGTTCGAGCTGAAACAAGGTGACTACGCCAGCCAGATCAAAGGTGATTTGCCGTTGCTGGTGGATGTCTGGGCTGAATGGTGCGGGCCGTGCAAGTCATTTGCGCCGGTGTTTGAGCAGGCGGCTGGGCAGCTGGAAGGCAAGTGCCGATTGGCGAAGCTGGACAGCGAGGCCAATCAGCAACTGTCAGCGCAGTTGGGGATTCGGTCGATCCCGAGTTTGATTCTGTTCAAGAACGGCCGCGAGGTGGCGCG
Organism: Pseudomonas sp. PS01298; assembly: GCF_029959745.1. Taxonomy (NCBI): domain Bacteria; kingdom Pseudomonadati; phylum Pseudomonadota; class Gammaproteobacteria; order Pseudomonadales; family Pseudomonadaceae; genus Pseudomonas; species Pseudomonas sp. PS01298. The sequence goes on from NZ_JASCPP010000013.1 coordinate 86,282, forward strand.
CCAGAGCGGGGCGTTTCCGTTGCAGCAGTTGATGGCGTGGTTACGCAGCCAGGGCGTATAACTCCCCCCTGAGAACAACACCTATCAAATGTGGGAGCGGGCTTGCTCGCGAATGCGCAGTGTCAGTCGATGCATAGGCTGAATGACACACCGCATTCG